>PLEW01000070.1 GCA_003136555.1 Planctomycetota bacterium
ACCTTGGTAGCCAAGGTGGGACTCGAACCCACAAATCCGTGAGGATGGCGGATTTTGAATCCGCTGCGTCTGCCAATTCCGCCACTCGGCCGTGGGCCTGCACGGTAATGTCCTCGAGCCGCTTGGCAACCTCAGGGGGCCACGGCTGCCTTGATCAGCTCGGCGATCGCCGCAGGCAGCGGCAACGCCAGGGCGAAGCGCTGGCCATCGGGGCTCATCTTGCGCCAGGTCTTGCGGATGATGTCGATGAACTTCTCACGCGTGTAGTCGCTATGGGCGGCGGCGAAGGTCTCCAGCTCGGTCTCGATGAAGACCAGGCAGGCGGCATCCTCGAGCACCTGGCCCTCGCGGTCGCCCTTGGGCGCGGCCTTGGCGACCAGGTGGGCGACCCGGGAGGTGAGATCAGGCGTGCAGCCGGCGGCGGACAGCAGCTCGATGGTGCGCTGGCCCTGGCGCTTCTGCACCGCCTTGCGCCAGGCGAAATAGCCCGCCTTGTCCTGGGCGAAGTCGCTGCGCGGGATGGCCCAGCGCTCGAGGTGCTGGCAGCGCGAGGCCAGGCGCAGCGCCAGGCTTGGCGACGGCTCCAGCGAGAGCACCCAGTGTTCGAGGCGCTCGGCATACGCCCATTCGTACGGTTTGCCCTCGAGCAGCTGCGGGTCGCCTGCGTGGGCCTGATCGAGCGCGGCGCGGGCGGCCAGGTAGGCGGGGTTGTCCACGGCGGTGCTCTCCTGCGGCAGTTCCCAGGTGCGCGCGAAGCGGCCCAGGACCGCCGCGCACGCCTGGTAGTCGGCACGGCTTCCGCCGAAGGGGTCGGGCACACCGCCGTGGAGCGCATCGACGACCTCCAGGCGGGCTGCGGGGACGCCGCGGCTGCGGACATAGGCGGCATGCCCGCTGGTCATGCACAGGACGCGGTCGAAGGCAGCCAGGTCGAGGTTGTCGAGCTGCCGGCTGCGATGCCGGGTGAGGTCGAGGCCCTCCTCCGCCATGCAGGCGATGGTCTCGGCGGAAGCGGGCTGGTCCGTGCCGGCACCGGTGCCGGCGCTCTCGACAACAATGGTACGCCCGGGGTGGCGACGCGTGATCTCGCGCAGCAGCAGGGCAGCGAGCATCGGGCTGCGGCAGGTGTTGCCGGTGCAGACGCAGAGGATCTTCATGATGCGACCATGGGCAGAATGGTGCCGGCCGCCGGCGATGGTCAATGACGGTCTGGCCCGGGCGTTACGGCCGGTGGGGGTGGCTCAACGTCGGGACTTGCGCGCTTCGCGTCGCTTGCCGATGTCACGGCGGAAATGCTTGCCCTCGAATTGCACGCTGTCGCAGGCCCGGTAGACGCGGCTGCGGGCCTCGTCGAGGGTGTCGCCCAGGGCGCACACCGACAGCACCCGGCCCCCGGCGGTGACGACGTCGCCGTTCTTCTCCTTCGTCCCGGCATGGAAGATGGTCGCATCCTTTACCTGGTCGAGGCCGTGGATGGGCACATCGATCGGGTATTTGCCCGGATATCCGCGGCTGGCCATGGTGACGCAGATCGACACTCCAGGATGCCATTCCAACGAACTGCGGTCGAGCGTCCCATCGATGCAGGCCTCCATGACATCGACCAGGTCGCTCTTCAGCCGGAGCATCAGGGTCTGGCATTCAGGATCACCGAAGCGGACGTTGTATTCGATCACCTTGGGTCCCGAATCGGTGATCATCAGCCCCATGTACAGGATGCCGACATAGGGCCTGCCCTCATGCACCAGGCCGGACATGGTCGGCACGAGGATGCGCCGCACCATCTCGTCCTCGTCGCGGGGCTTCATCAGGCCGGGGACCGGTGAGAACGCACCCATGCCGCCGGTATTGGGACCTTCATCGCCATCGAAGACCTGCTTGTGATCCTGGACGTAGTCGAGCAGCACGGCATTGTGCCCGTCGCAGAAGGCGAAGACACTGATCTCCTCGCCCTTGAGCACCTCCTCGATCACCACCTGGCGCCCCGCGGCGGCGCCGAATTCGTGATTGACCATGATGCGCTCGACGGCGTCATGCGCCTCCTCGGCGTTCTTGGCCACCGTCACCCCCTTGCCGGCGGCCAAGCCGTCGCATTTGACCACCAACGGCCCATCCACCTCGGTGATGTAGGTGTGCGCGTCCTGGACCTTATTGAAGATCTTGAAGGCCGCAGTGGGGATGTTGTGCCGGCGCAGAAACTCCTTCATCGCTACCTTGCTGTCCTCCAGGGTGGCTGCCGCCTTGCTCGGCCCCCAGCAGCGCAGGCCGCGCTTCTTGAATTCGTCGACGATGCCGAGGGTCAACGGGATCTCGGGTCCGACCACGGTCAGCTGGATCTGGTTCTCGACCGCGAACTGCGCCAGCTTCTCGCATTCCTCGGCCTTGATCGGCACATTGGTCGCCAGGGCGGCAGTACCGGGATTGCCGGGGGCGCAGTAGAGTTTGGTGACCCGCGGGCTCTGCTTGAGCTTCCAGGCCAGGGCATGCTCACGGCCGCCGTTACCGATGACGAGAATCTTCACGAATGCTCCCGGATGAGGAGCGAGAGCTTAGACACACCAGCCAGGGCGCAACCGGAGGCGCAGGATGGCCGCCGGCCCCGCTGGGTTGGAGCTGACCGTCAGTCGGCGAGGGGCTGCTCGCGGTAGGGCACCTCGTAGGACCACAGGTCGTCGGCAGCCAGCACCCGGGTGCCGGGGCAGGCCTGGGCGGTCTCATCTACCAATGTTGCGACCGTCTGCCCGCCATCACCGGCCCCGTCGGTGTAGCGCGAGCTGAAGTGGGTAATGATCAGGACGCGGGCGTTGACTTCGGCAGCGAAGCGTCCGGTCATGGTACTGGTGCTATGCCCCCATTGCTGCGCTTTGTCGGTGCGCGCTGCATCGTAAGTCACCTCGCGCACCAGCAGATCGCATCCTTGGGCGGCGGCAGCGATGCCGGAGGCGTCCTGGGTGTCGCCCAGGAGCACCAGCTGCCGTCCAGGGCGGTCGGGGTCGCACACCTGCGCCGGTTGCACCACGGTGCCATCGGCCAAGCGGATGGCATGCCCGGACTGGAGCTGCCCGAACAGGGGGCCCATGGGGATGCGCAGCGCTGCGGCCTTGGCCGGGTCGAATCGTCCGGGCCGTCGGTCTTCGACCAGGCTGAAGCCGAAGCACGGGACGCGGTGGACCAGGGGATGGGCCGAGAGCGCCACCCCTGAGCACGATTCGAGGACGCGTTCACCGCTCAGCTCGACGATCTCCAGCGGGAAGGACAGCCCGGTCTCGGACAGGCGCAGCACGGTTGCGACGAATTCCCTGATGCCTGTCGGGCCGATCAACTGGACCGGATCGCGCCGCTCGTGGATGGTCATGCAGGCCAAAAGCCCGGGCAGGCCGTAGAGGTGGTCGCCGTGCAGATGGGTCAGCAGGATGCGTTCGATGCGGCTGGACCGCAGGCCTGCCCGCATCAGCTGGTGCTGGGTCGCCTCGCCGCAGTCGAGCATGACCAGCGCACCGTTCTCCAGGGTGATCACCTGCGAGGTCACATTGCGGGTACGGGTCGGAGCGCCGGAGGAGGTTCCGAGGAAGGTAATGCGCACGCTCAACGGTCCAAGGACGGCGGTGCAAGGCAATCGGCAGGCGCCGGTGATTGGGCAGGGGTCAGAAGGTGGCGAGCTTGCCAGTAGCCTCGCCGCGTTCAGCGGCTACCGTCCCGCCCATGAACGTCGATTTTGCCATCAGCTGGCTGCGAGCCCTGCTGCTCCTCGCCCTGCTCGGCTTCTTCGCGTTCAATCTCGTGGTCGGCCTCTCCAAGGGACATGCCGAGCTCCAATTCCCCCGCCGCATACCGCTGGGAGCCGGCCAGGATCCCGGTGTGCGGGTGCTGCTGCTGAACCGCTCCGGGCCCATACCCGGCAAGGACATGCAGCCGGAACCCGTGCGCACCTTCGAGAATGTCGAGATCACCGTGCTGCAGACCGTGGATGTGGTGACCCCGGATGACCCCGACAATCCCGAGCGCCGCACCACCCTGCGCAGCGGCTCCAAGCTCATCGCCCTGCCGGATGCCACCGACGGCATCGTCCTGTCGAGCAAGGATTGGGGTACCGGCGGAAAGGAACCGCACTGGCCGGTGACGCGCGTGCGCATCCAGCCGCAGGCCATCTCCCTGGCCGAGACCCCAGCCGAGCTCAAGGCTGGTCCGGCGCACCGCGAACCGACCGCCTTCGAAGCCGCTGACGGCGAAGCGGTCTTCAGCCTCCAGGGGCGGCGCTACCGCGGCAGCATCGAACTGCTGTGGGCCAGCCCGAAGGAGCTGATGGCGGTCAATTGCATCCCCCTCGAGTCCTATGTCGATGGCGTCGTGGCGGTCGAGATGTCGCCCAGCTACCCGCTCGAGGCGCTCAAGGCGCAGGCGATCGCCAGCCGCTCCTACGCCTATGCCCATGCCTGGCTGGCGCGCACCGCGCGGCAGGCCTTCGATGTCATCGACGGCGAGGACGACCAGGACTACCGTGGCACCGGCAATGGCACCGGTCTGGTGACCCGCGCGGTGATCGATACCCGCGGCATCATTACGGTTACCGACCTCTCGCATGGCGGCTATCCCTTCGCACCGCTGTTCTCGGCCAGCTCCGGTGGCTATTCGGAGGACGTCAAGGAGGTGTTCCCCGATGCCCGTGATGCCAATGGCCAGCTGATCGCCAGCGATGTCATGCCGGCGCAGAAGGACCTCTACTGCCAGAGCGGCGCCGAGTCGCTGGGCTGCACTTCGACCCACTGGCAGACCACCTGGGTGGTCAAGCCGGCAGACATCCGTGCCGCCCTTGCCCGGCTCTACAAGCGCACCAGCGATCCCCGCCTGTCCCAGGTGGGCTATATCAAGGATCTGCGTGTCGGACGTCGCGATCCCCGTTCCAACCGGGTCGAGACAGTGCTGATCAGCCATACCCAGGGCGATCCGATCGAGCTGCCGTCGCACATCTTCCGCATGATGATCGGGCCAGGACTGATCCACTCGACCCTGTGGACGCTGGACAGCCCGAAGAAGATCGATTCGCCCGATGGCCGTACCAAGGACTACCAGATCACCTGCTTCGGCTGGGGGCACGGTGTTGGCATGAGCCAGGTCAGCGCGGTGGAGATGGCCCGCCAGGGCCTGTCGGCATCCCACATCCTCGAGATCTTCTACCCGCGCGCCATCCTCAGGCCGTCGTGGTGAGGAAGGCCGCGACGCCCGAGCGCACCGGATTGCTGCAGGCATTACCACGGTTCGCCATCCGTCCGGGGATGACCCGGCCATGACCGCCCCGGTATCCTGGACCCTGGTCGCCCGCGATGGTCTGGCCCGTGCCGGCGTCCTGACTACACCTCATGGCAGCGTGCCGACCCCATGCTTCATGGCGGTCGCCACCCTGGGCGGTTTGAAGGGGGTGACTGTCCAGCAGGCGGAAGCGTTCGGCCAGGGGGTGTTGCTGGGCAACACCTACCATCTCGCCCTGCGCCCAGGGGCGGATGTCGTCAGGGGGCTGGGTGGCCTGCACGCCTTCACCGGCTGGCGCGGACCGATGCTCACCGATTCAGGCGGCTACCAGGTCTTCAGCCTG
>PLEW01000169.1 GCA_003136555.1 Planctomycetota bacterium
CGTCGGAGCCCAGGGAAGCTACGGCACGGGCATCTCTGCCGCACCCAACGGCGTGGTGACCTTCATCAGCGGTAATCAGTACCCCCTGATCGCGGCTGTCAATCCGGGCGATTCCGTGATCCCCTCGGGCAACTATCAGCCGATCACCAATACCAACCAACTCTTCTATCTGGCCGGGGAATTCGGGCCTGCCGACACCTTGCTCCTGGGTCTTGCCTCCTATCGGGGGTTGGCCGACAACAACGTCAATGGCAACTGGATATTGACCATCTACAACTTCGATGATGTCTTTGCCGGTATCGAAGGCCTCAGCGGCCAGCAGGAGACCGGGACATTGAATTACTGGTGCCTGACCATCGATGAGGTCGGCCCCCACATCTGGTCTGGCGCGACCGGAACGCCGAACTGGAGCGCCCAGGCCGGTGAGAACTGGGTGAACCTGAATGTGCCCCAGGTGTGGGAGCAGAAGGTGCTCCTCGAATTCCCGTCCAGCGCGGGTGGCAACACCAACAATGACATCGGCGTTCTGCCCATCGGCGGACTGACCATCGCGGGAACCTACAACTTCACCGGAGATGGGGTCCAGCTGACCGGCAATGCCTACATCGACAACCAGGGTGGCACCAGCGTCTGGAACATGGCGACGTTCCTGCAGACACCGCCAGCGGGCCTGCTGCAGATCGGTGGCTCCACCCTCCAGGCGATCGGGCCGACCTTCGAGGTCGATACCGGGACGTTGACCTGGGCCGGAAACATAACCAGCGCCGCTGCGCCTAACGGTGCCACGATCACCATGCAAGGGCCGGGTGAACTGCTGTTCTCAGGCAATAATAGCTATTCCGGCCAGACCCTCATCACCGGTGGTGTCCTGGATTGCGAATCAGCGAATGGCATCGGTGGTGGAGCGTCATCGGGTGCCGTGGTCAGCGCCGGCGCCACCCTGGCACTCGGAGTCGCTCCTCCGGGAGTGGCGGCCAACTTCGCCGTGAACACCGCGGTCACTGTTACCAGCACTGGATACGCTGGTGTCGGGGCGCTGGAAGCGGTGTCCGGTACGATCACCTACAGCGGCCAATTGACCTTGACGAGTTCGGATGCTGCCGTGGGAGCGGTCACCGGGAGCACCTTGGTGCTCGGCGGTGGCGCCCTCCTCGGGAGTGGCCTGACGCTCGAAGGGCTGGGCACACTTGAGCTGAATGAGACCCTCCCCGGACTCAGCCTCATCACCATGGGTGGCACCATTGATCTGCAGATGGATAATCAGGTAGATGTCCTGGGCATCTACAATGGCGGTACCGTCCAGTCGCTGGGCGGACTTTTCACGCTGACGGTGGATCAGGCCATCTACTCGAACGACTCCGCGACCACTAACACCTTCAACTCGAACCTCGCGCTTGGACCCGGCATCATCTATGCCGTCGTGCCTTACGGTCCGGCGACGCCGCAGCTGGCCATCGGTGGCGGAAGCCTGATCGGACCTGGAACGCTGACCAAGACCGGTGCGGGCAACCTCTCGATCAGCAACACCAATGCTCCAGGAACCGTACCGGTGACGGTCGCAGCGGGCACGCTGTCCGGCACGGCGAACCTGGCCTCCATCGCCGTCGCTGGCGGCGCCTTGCTCGCCCCGACCCAGCCCATGGCCTCGGTCGGGGATGTCTCGCTGGCTGCGGGCTCGGTCTTCGTCGCCAATATGACCGGCACGAATGTTGGCGCAGCCCTTCTGACGCTCGGTCCCGTTGGCAACCTCAACCTGAGCGGTGCGGTTGGCAGCGGTGCTGGCGGTGCCTTCCTCAGCCCGGTCGGTGGTGGAGCCGGGACCCATGTCCTGATCGCATATGGGACCCTGACCCCGGAAACCGTCTTCGTCGGCCGTCCCGACCCCTCGCCCGGCATCACCTATACCCCCAACCAGGTCGTCCTCACCCTGGATGGCAGCACCGTGGGCCTGGTCACCACCGCCTACACCCTGAGCAAGGGCGCCGGCAATGTACCCATCGCCGTCGCCTGGAGCACGGCACCCGCCCCGGTTGTCGGCAATGGCGATGAGGCCGATCTGGTCGCCATCCCGGGCACCGCGATCCAGGGGCAGGATTTCAATCAGCCGACCCCGACACCGCTGCTGCCCTCGGTCGTACCGGCGGATTTCACCCTGCCGATCGTGCAGAACTACATCGCCGAAGGCAACACCACCCTGAGCCTGCAGCTGGTTCCGCTCGGCGAGACCACCGCCGTCCCGGCGAGTTCGCAGGCGAGCGTGACCATCATCGACAACCAGAACGGTGGCTACCACACGAAGAACTGCGGAGCAGGATCGGGCTTCACGGTGTTCTTCCTCTTCGCCATCGGCCTGATGCTGCGCATGTTCACCCTGCGCCGCCGCTGACGCACGCGGACCCTGCTCTGGCCGTCGCCGCAGGCGAGTCTGATGCTCAGCCTCCGGCCCATTGCGCGTCTGCATGCATGGGCATCCTGGCCAGCAGCCAGGTGCCGTCGGGTGGGTGATGGAATTCGATGTCCGCTTCCTCAGTCCAGCCTGGTTGGGCACCGCGCTGGTGGTCAGCCTGGCGGCCTCTGCGGCGCTGCCGGAGCGCCTCAGGCATAGCTGGCTGGTGGTGGGTCTCGGGGTGCTGGCCGCCTGCCTGGCCGCTCTCAGCGGTGCGCTCCCCTGGTTCGGCATCCTGCATGCCAGCGCCTATGCCGCCTGCATGGTGGTCGCCTTCATTGTCGGCTATCTGGCCACCCTGCCGCGCGCGCGGCTGATCGATCTGCCCGAGCCCACGCTGCTGACCATCTTCATGCTCGCCCTGGTCGGCGGGGTCGTCGGCGCCCGCCTGGGTGAGGTCTGGGAGCAATGGCCCGCCTTCGCCCGCAGCCAGACCGGTGGGCGTCTTGGTACCGTTCCCCTGCTGGTCAAGATCGCCGACATCGACTCCGGTGGCATGGTATGGTATGGCGGNNCGGCCGCGTCGGCTGCTTCCTCAACGGCTGCTGCTATGGCAAGCCGACGGATCTCCCCTGGGCAGTGGTCGGGGCCAACGGCCTGCATATCCATCCGACCCAGCTGTATGAGACCGCCGCCTGCCTGTGCATCGCTGCCGTCTCCATCTGGTGGTGGTACCGTCGCCGCAGCCAGGGCCAGGTGACGCTGATCGTCCTGTTCGCCTATGCCTCCTGGCGCACCTTCAATGAGGACCTGCGGGGCGATACCGTGATGACGACCTTCTGGGGCCTGTTCCCGGCCACCACCAGCCAGGCGCTGAGCCTGGACATCGCCGGTGCCGCGCTGGTGGCGTCCCTGGTGGTCATCTGGCGCCGCCGCCGCTTCCCCGAGCTCCGGCGCCTGGCGTGCGTGGTGCCGGGCAGCAGCGCCGCACCTGCCCCGGTGGCAGCGCCGTCCAGCCCCTGAAGGGACGTCTGTCGAACCTGGACGCTGATTGACAATCAGGGCCAATTTCTATCATCCGCGTCCCGCTGCCATGCGGGATATACGGAGACTGCCATGGATTTGCTGAAGAAGGTTGCCAAGTCCCATCTGCGCGCAGAGGCGCTCGGCGACTTCCAGGTCGGCGACACGGTCAACGTCCACACGCGCATCAAAGAAGGCGACAAGGANNCCAGGTGGCTCACCCCGAGTTCCGCGCCGGCGATACCATTCGCGTCCACGTCCGCATCAAAGAAGGCGACAAGGAGCGCGTCCAGGTGTTCAATGGCACGGTCATCGGCATTGCTGGCGGGCATGGCGATGTGAATGATGCCTTCACGGTGCGCCGGGTGGTTGCCGGCGAGGGCGTCGAGCGCATCTTCCCCGTCCATTCTCCGCGTGTGGTCAAGGTCGATGTGGTGCGCAAGGGCCGTGTCCGCCGTGCCAAGCTCTTCTACCTGCGCGATCGCGTCGGCAAGTCGACCAAGGTCAAGGAGCAGCTTGCTGGCCTGGAATCGGCCGAGGCGGCTCCCGCGCCCCAGCCCTGAGTGCGAGCGCAGTCGCGGCTCCAGCACCCAACGCCAGGCGGCATCGCCTGGCGTTGCTGCGTTCAGGTGCCCCTGGCGCGCGCCGTCATTGGCCCGGGTTGAGATCCAACAGCGAGGCCTGGATGGCGTTGAAGCGGTACGAGGCCTGGGCGTCCGGCAGCACGCTGGGTGCGGAGCCACCAGGCGGGACGCCGGGCGGGGTGGGCGCTGACGAACGGTTGGCAGAGAGGAAGGGCGGGGGCGTCGAGAGGCTGTCCTGCGGCGTGTGGGTATTGGGCGCCGGCGAGATTCCCCCGCTGGAGGTGCCCTCGAGGAGATCGGCGAAGCCCAGCTGCCTCAGGGCGCTGGCGGAAGCCGCCGGGGTACTGGTCGAGCTCGACGCGGCAAGCCCGGGACGGGTGAGGTAGGCGGAGATCGAGGCCCAATGGCCGACCGCCGATGCATGCGATGTGGTGCTGTTCATGCCGGCTCCTCGACGCGGCCGGCCGCAGGCCGTGGTGGCATGCGGCATCCAGCAGCGGCTCCTCCTCTCCCTACGCATCCGCCATGCCAAGTCGGGCATCCGGCAGGCCACCATCCACCTCCTGCTCCCGGGCAGCTCAGGGGGCAGGCGGCCCGGGAGGCGCCCCGCTGGTGGTTCCGAGCCGGTACTTGAGTCGCGGTGCGGTGAGGACCTCCGGTTCGACATTGGCGAGCCGTGCCACCACGCCGGCATAGGCGACCACTGCGACCTGGACGCCAGCGTGCGCGTCCTCGCCCAGCTGGGTGAGCTGGCTGGAGACCTCGCGGTGCTTGGCCAGCGAGAGACGAATGCCCTCGGCCGCGGCACTGACATGCTGATGGTGCTGCTCGAGGAGGAGGAGATGGCCCTTGATCGACTCCAGCACGTTGTGGGCGACGAATTGCGATAGCCCGAGCCGACGCTGCTTGGCCTGCATGTGGGTGATCTCGCTGGCTATCGCCTGGCGGTCGCTCACCAGCCGGTCGCGCTCGGCTTCGTGGTGGCGCTCGGCCAGCTTCGCCGCGGCGGCCTGGGTGCCGTAGTCCAGGCGGTGGCCGGCCCACAGTTCGGTGGTGGTGCCATCGCGATCTCCCGCAACCGCGACCGAGATCCGCCCGCCAGCGGTCAGGCTGCCGCCGATGACGCGCGCGATGTCGATGTCGCCGGATGCGATCACCTCGCAATTGCGCACCTCGCCGGTGATGCGCAGGTTGCCCGCCATGATGCGCCGGACCGCGATGCTGCTGGCCTGGACCGTCCCGGCGATGTCCACCGGCTGCTCGCCTGCGGCGATCGCTCCATGCACCTCGAGGTGTCCGCCGGAGTGCACCGACGCATCCGCCAGGTTGCCCAGGATCACCACGTCGCTGCTGCTGCGGATGGTGGTTCCCGCCAGGACATTGCCGTGCACCACCACCAGGTCGGCGGTGTCGATGGCCGGCTGGTCCGGTCCCAGATCCCCTGCGATCTCGATCGCACCGACCACCCGCACCGAGCCGTCGAGCTGACGCTGGCACAGTCCGGCACGTACGGCGCGCACCGCGATCCGGCCCTGGGCATCGTGCGCCAGCTCCACGCCGTCGCCGAGGCAGTCGCTCGGCTGGCGCTGCGTATGGACCGGGGACGGGCAATGGCGTCCCAGGACATCCATGCCGGAGCGCCCGCGTTCACCCTCGCACCACAGCCCCAGGAGCGTCCCGGGCTGCACCTGGGCGAAATGCTGGGTGTCGACCAGCCTCTCGACCTGGGTGTTGGAGACCTCGCCGCACAGCGTGAAGCCGGCTGGTCGGCCCGGCTTGAGCGTCCTCCCGCGGGCGATGGTCAGGCGTCCGTCGGCGGGTGGCGGCCCATCGCAGAGCTGGCGCAGGGCGAGGACGTCGAGGCCATAGCGCAGGCCGGAGGCCTTGACCGCCTGCTCGATTTCCTGGCCCGCGACCAGCTGGCCTGGCCTGGTGAGCGCCACCGCCTCCATGCAGTCGTCGCTGATGCGGATGACCAATGCCAGCTCGAGCGCCGGGATGACCTCGCCGCGGACGTCGCGGCCGGTCATACCGGGGGCGGGAGGATCACCGCTGGCGAGGATGATGCGCCGGGCGATGGTGCTTTGACGGGTCGCCTCATGGATCGCAGGGGGTGCGATGCCATGGCAGACGCCAGTGGCCTGCAGCAGCTGCTCGAGGAGGAAGCGCGAGAAGCACGCGCCCGGTGCGAGGATCAGCGTCGCCTTCAGCCTCTCCTTGTCGATGATGATGCGCTTGGCGAGCGCCAACAGCTGTTCGCGATCGCAGATCGCACCGGCCGGGGCGGCAGCATGCGGCCCCGCCTCGGGTGCACGGCTGGCTACCGCGGCGCGGGTGCGCTGGGTGCCCTGCTGCCCAGCAGGTGACGGTGCAGCGCTCTCCGGCAGCGGCGTGCGGTTGCGGCGGGTCGAGGCGCGGCCGGAGGCGGGCTCGGCCTCAGGGGGGGTGCCTGGGCCCTTGGCGCTCGGCGCGGGGACTTCAGGCAGGGGGGTGCGCTGGCGCTTGGGTGCCGTCCAGCGGGCCTTGAGAGCATCGAGATCCTCGCGCATCTGCCGGGCGTTCTGATAGCGATTGGAGCGATCCTTCTGGGTGGCGCGGACCACCAGATCACGGACCGACTGGTCCATCGACGGGCACAGCACGCGAGGATCGGGGAAGGGCTCATTGATCGCACGCACCAGGGTGGTGAGCGGGTTGTCGCTGGCGAAGGGCGGCTGGCCGGTGAGCAGGTGGTAGAGCGTCGCGCCCAGCGAATAGATATCGGCGCGGATGTCGATGTCACCGTCGCCGCGCGCCTGCTCGGGAGCGATGTAGGCGGGGGGGCCCATGATCGTCCCCGGCACCGTCATGCGATCATCACCGGCGAAGCGCACCAGGCCGAGATCGGCGAGCTTGGCGCTCCCGCCGGCGGTGATGAAGATGTTGGCGGGTTTGATGTCGCGATGCACCAGGCCTGCGGCCTCGATCGCCTCGAGCCCGGAGCAGACGTCGCGCACCAGGCTGACGGCGCGCTGATCGTCCAGGCGTCCGCCCTGGGTGAACAGCAGTCGCTGCAGATCGCCACCGCTGACCAGCTCCATGGCGAGGAAGAGCTGGCCTTCGAACAGCCCCACATCGTAGCAGGCGATGACATGGGGATGGCGCACCATCACCCCCGCGCGCGCCTCGCGCAGGAAGCGCTGGCTGAAGTTCGCGTCGCTGGCCAGATGGGGTGCGACCACCTTGAGGGCGACCTCGCCGTTCGACAGCACCTTCTGGGCACGATAGACGGTCGCCATGCCGCCCTTGCCCAGACGGGAGAGGATCGTGTATCCGGCAATGGCTGTTGGCTGGTCGACCACACCAGAGACTACCGCCGAAGCGCTGCCAGCGCAATGTGCGGCGCTCAGCGCCTTCCGTTAACCACTTGCCGGATAGCCGCTTATCGCTTGCCGGCGGCGATGAGCAAGGTATCGCCCAGGGTCGCCGGGCTCTCGGCGATGAACACCCCGGCACTGCGCATGGCGGCGAATTTTGCCTCGGCCGTGCCGGTATTGCCGCTGACGATGGCGCCGGCATGCCCCATGCGCTTGCCCTTCGGCGCGCGGCTGCCGGCGATGAAGCCGACCACCGGCTTGGTGACCGAGGTCTTGATGAAGGCGCAGGCGCGTTCTTCGCTATCGCCGCCGATCTCGCCGATCATGATGATCTGCTCGGTCTCGGGATCGTCCTGGAACAGCCTGAGTGCATCGATGAAATCGGTGCCCTTGATCGGATCGCCGCCGATGCCGATGCAGGTCGACTGGCCGAGTCCGGCAGCGGTGGATTGGAAGACCGCCTCGTAGGTCAGGGTGCCGGAGCGGCTGACGATGCCGGTGGTGCCGCGCTTGTGGATGTACCCGGGCATGATGCCGATCTTGCACTCGTCGGGGGTGATGACCCCGGGGCAGTTCGGCCCGACCAGGCGCGAATTCGACTGCGCCAGGCGGCTCTTGACCGCATACATGTCGCGCGCCGGAATGCCTTCGGTGATCGCCACGATCAGCGGCACGCCGGCATCGATGGCCTCCAGGATGGCGTCGGCAGCGCCCGGGGGCGGCACGAAGATCATCGAGGCGCTCGCCCCGCCCTGCTTGACCGCCTCGGCGACGGTGTTCCATACCGGATATGTGCCGCCCTTCTCAGCCACCCAGGTCTGGCCGCCCTTGCCCGGCGTCACGCCGCCGACGAAGGTGGTGCCGTAGGTGATGGCGCCGTTCGAGTGGAACGTGCCCACCTTGCCGGTGATACCCTGGCAGATCAGGCGGGTCTTCTTGTTGACGAGTACGGCCATGGCGGCATCCGTTCAGGGCGTGATGGTTCAGGAGCGGGATCGGCTCAGCGGCGTTTGCCGGGACGCTTGGCCTTGCCCGAGGCAGGACGCGTCGCCGAGCGGGCGCGACGGGCTGGGGCGGTGGCGCGCTTGGCCGGCTTGTGGGTCTTGGCCGGCTTGGCTGCCTTGGCCGGCCCAGCCTGGGAGCGGGCCTTGGCCAGCGCCGGCCGACGGCGCGGGATGTAGGCGATGGCGGGCGGCGTCGGCAGGGCGGGGTGAGGAGGCAGGCCGCGGCCGATGCGGTAGGCATTGGCCGCCTGCGCCGCCTTCATGCAGCCGTCCTTCAGGCCGTCGGCGGCGATCACCGGCAGACCGCTGTCGGCGATCAGCTTCTTGCCCTGCGCCACGTTGGTACCCTCGAGCCGCACCACCAGGGGGCGGTCGAGGCCGACGTCGCGCACCGCGGTGAGCACACCGGTGGCGATGGTGTCGCACTTCATGATGCCGCCGAAGATGTTGACCAGGATGGCCTCCACCGCGGCATCCTTGAGGATGATCTTGAAGGCGGTGGTGACCTTCTCGGCGGTGGCGCCACCGCCGACGTCGAGGAAGTTGGCGGGGAAGGCACCTTCGCTCGCGCCATAGAGGGCGATGGCATCCATGGTCGCCATCGCCAAGCCGGCGCCGTTGACCATGCAGCCGATGTTGCCGGTCAGCTTGACGAAGGCCATGTCATGGCTCTTGGCCTCCAGCTCGGCGGCGTCCTCCTCGTTGGCATCAAGGAAGGCGGCGATCTCGGGATGGCGGAACAGCGCGTTGTCGTCGAAGGACATCTTGCAGTCGAGCGCGACCACCTCGTCCCCGGCGGTGACCACCAGGGGGTTGACTTCGAGCATGTCGGCGTCGGTGGCCAGGAAGGTGCGCCCGAGGGCCTGTACGGCCTTGACGAAATTGGCGACCTGTGGCGGCGTCAGGCCGATCTCGTAGCCCAGCCGGCGCGCCTGGTAGGCGCCGATGCCCTGCTGCGGATCGAAATGGGTCTGCAGGATCTTCTCGGGGGCGCGGTGGGCGACCTCCTCGATGTCCATGCCGCCTTCGCTCGAGACGATCAGGACCGGAGCCGCGGCGGTGCGATCGAGCAGGATGGAGACATAGAGCTCCTTGGCGATCTGGCAGCCATCCTCGATGTAGAGGGTCTTGACCTGCTTGGCGGAGTCACCGGTCTGGATGGTCTTGAGGAAGTTGCCGAGCAGCTTGTCGGCAATAGCGCGCGCATCCGCGGGAGAGCGGACCACCTTCACCCCTCCATCCAGCACCTTCACGGTGGCGGCGGCGTCTGCATAGACCGTGCCCTTGCCGCGACCGCCAGCATGGATCTGCGACTTGACCACGACCACCGGCGAGCCGAGCTCGCGGGCGACGCGTTCGGCATCCGCGGCGGTGGTCACGGCCTCGCCGCGCAGCACCGGCACGCCATAGGTCCTGAACAGCTGTTTGCCTTGGTATTCGTGGATTTTCATCACGTCCTCACGGTCGGTCGGACACCATGGCGGCTGCCGGCCGCGAGTCCATGGTTAACCCACCGCATGTGCGAAGCGACGCACAGGGCGATCACCCACGGCATGCTCGCCATGGGTGGCGGGACCTAGAAGCGGTTGGAGGCTGGGCCAGGGACGGCATACTCCCTGCCATGACCAAGGTCGTGGTACCGATTGCGGCAGGCGATGCTGCGTCCCTCAGCAATCTCGCCGAGGCGGCCAAGAGCGCTGGTGCCGATTATGTCGAGGTGCGCCTGGACACCTGCGCCAAGCGCCAGGCGCCGCTGCCGGAGCTGCTCGCGTCGCTGCGCCAGCTGGCGCTGCCGGCCATCCTCACCATCCGCCACGCCAGCGAGCAGGGCGACTGGACCGGCAGCGATGCCGAACGGGCAGCGCTGTTCCTGCAAGCCTCAGATGCGGGAGCAGCTTATATCGATATCGAGCTGGCCCAGTGGGCGGACCTCCAGGCCCGCGGGGTGACGCGCGAGCGGCTGCGTACACCCCTGATCCTCAGCTACCACGACTTCGAGGGCATGGGCGAGGAACTCGATGTGACCATCACCGCGATGCGCCGCGCCGGCGCAGCGATCGCCAAAGTCGCGGTACGTGCCAGCGACGGCGCCGATCTGGCCCTGATCGACGACCTCTACCGCGACCATGGCAGCGGTGGGCCGCTGGTGGCGATCGCCATGGGTGAGCACGGCATCGCCTCGCGCCTGCTGGCCGGGATCTGGGGCGCCCATTTCGCCTTCGCCCGCCTGACCGGCGATACCGGATCGGCCCCCGGCCAGCCAATCATCGACGAGCTGATCCACCTCTACCGCATCCGGCAGCAGTCCGAACGCACCCGCATCTATGGCGTCATCGGCAGTCCGGTGGCGCATTCGCTCAGCCCGCTGATCCACAATACCGGCTTCATCCACCACCACATCGATGCCGTCTATGTGCCCTTCCGGGTCGAGAACGCTCCGGCCTTCTGGCGGGCGATGGGCGACCGCCTCTCCGGGCTGTCGATCACCATCCCGCACAAATCGGCGCTGCTGACCCTGATGCACGGCGTCGAGGAGCTGGCTGCGCGCATCGGGGCGATGAATACCATCTACCGTGACAAGGATCTGCACGCCATCGGCGCCAATACCGACGCGCTGGCCGTCATCCGCTGCCTCGAAGGCGAGCTCGGCAGCCTGAAGGGCCGCCATATACTGGTGCTCGGGGCCGGCGGGGTGAGCCGTGCGATCGCCTTCGCGGTGGTCGATTGCGGTGCCCAGGTGGTGATCGCCAACCGCACCCGCGAGCGAGCCGAGGAGCTCGCCACCGAGGTCGGTGGCACCGCCATCTCCGTCGATGAGGCGACCGGCAAGTACTATGATGCGCTGATCAACGGCACGGCTTCCGGCATGGGGCGCAGCGACGAGACGCCGTGGCCGGCCTCTGCGCATCTCAAGGAGATGCTGGTCTTCGATACCGTCTACCACCCGCTGGAGACCCGCCTGCTCAAGGACGCCCAGCTCGTCGGAGCGCGCACCATCTGCGGCCTGGAGATGCTGATCGGCCAGGCGCTCGGCCAGTTCAGCCGCTGGACCGGCCTCGAGGCGCCGGGACCCCTGATGTACCGCGCGGCGCTCGACCGCCTGGGCATGACCCGCCTGGAATAGCGCACTGGCAGGCGCGCCGCGCCGCGCTTGCAGCCGCACTGCGACGCGCGCGTGACAGCGCCAGGTGCCTGCATGCTGAGCGTCAGCGCCTGCCGGCGCTTCCCGGTCGATGACGATGGCCGTCCGCTCAGGCCGGATCGGGGGGGATGCCGCTGACGCGCCAGGGGGCGAAGTCGACCTGGTCGCAGCTGGTGCAGTGGTAGGTGACGCCATTCCAGGTGCCCTCGACCTTGGCCGCCCCGACCTCCTTGCCATGCAGGTGGCCGTAGATGCACCAGGACGCCCCGGCCGCCTCGATCAGCGGGGTGAAGCGGCTGGAGGTGCGGCCGGGCGGGATGGGAGGATAGTGGAACAGGCAGACGCGCATGCCGCGCGGCCTGCCGCTCGCCAGGTCGAGGGCATCGAGGGCGGCGATGGAGAGCTTGAGTTCGTGCTCTTCGCGCACCAGCCACTGCTCGATGTCCTCCGGGGTACGCGCATCGCCATAGCGGGTGAGGGCGGCGAAATCGCCGCCACGCACGCCGAAGAAGCCGACGCCATGGATCGAGACGGCGGTCTTCTTCAGTGCATAGGTGCGCGGCGGCAGCAGCTGCGCCATGCGCGCATGCGTTCCGGTCCACCAGTAGTCGTGATTGCCCTTGACCATCACCTTGTGCCCCGGCCGCGCCGCCAGCCAGGCGAAATCGCCGCTCGCCTCCGCCGGCTTGGCGGCCCAGCTGAAATCGCCCGGGGTCAGCACGATGTCGTCATCGGCCACCAGGCGATCCCAGTTCCCAGCCATGCGCGCGGCATGGTTGCCCCAATGGTCGCCGAAGACATCCATCGGCTTGCTGCCGGAGGTGGAGAGGTGGAGGTCGGAGAGCGCCCAGATGGTTGGCATGCGGGATGGTAGACCGGGTGGGTGCGATTGCCATGCGCCGCAGCCGCCGCGAGGCACTTCGCCTGCGTCCATGGCTTGCCTGGGGCGATGACCATGCGAGTCTCGTAGGACATGAGCATCATCCTGCATGCCGACTGCGCCTTCGAGCAGATCGTGGTCAAGGACCCGCGCGGCCATGACGTCATCCTGGTGCAGCATGGCGGCGTCATCCATGGCTACCGCAATTCCTGCCCGCACGTCGGCGTCCCTCTCGACTGGGGCGATGGCCGCTGCATGCATGGCGCCGACCATCTGATCTGCTCGATGCATGGCGCCCTGTTCGAGGCGGCCACCGGCCTGTGCGTCGACGGTCCGTGCACCGGCGACCATCTCCAGCGCATCGCGGTTCGGGTCGAGGCGGGACGGGTGGTATGCGACTGACGCGGGAGGTGCGCAGCCGGACGCGTCGGCGGGCGGATGCGCCTGCCAGGAGGCGCCATGTTCTCCCCTGAGCCGACCGGCATCGGCCGTACGCTGCACCCCAGCCCGGTCCCCGTGCATGCGCTCGATGGCCTGCTGACCGAGAGCCGGGCGCGCAAATACCGCCAGGTTCTGGTACGCCGGACGGGCCGATTGACGGTAGTGGTCGAGGACTGCTACGATCCCCACAACGCCACCGCCATCATCCGCACCTGCGATGCCTTCGGCGTGCACCGCGTGGTGGTCACCACCGGGCGCAACGCCTTCAAGGTCAACCCGCGCATCAGCCAGGGCAGCCATTTCTACGCCGACCTCACCATCCTGCCCGGCATCGAGGAGGCCTACGGCCATCTGCGTTCGCGCGGCTATGCGATCTATGCCTCGGATCTCGCGGCCCAGGCGGTGGTCGGACCGGAGCGCCTCCGGCCCCTGCTCGCCGAGCGGCCGCTGGCGCTGGTGTTCGGCAACGAGGGCAGCGGCGTCAGCGAGATGGCCAGCCGGCTCGCCGATGGCCATTTCCTCATCCCGATGGTGGGCTTCCCGCAGAGCCTCAACCTCTCGGTGTCGGTCGCCACCACGCTCTATGCCCTGCGCAGCCAGGAGCTGATCGGGGATGCCGTCGGCGATCTCGACGCCGCAGAGCAGTGCGCCTGCTACGATCGCTGGGTGAAAGCGCACACCGGCCGCGCCGGCGAGGCGGCCCTGGCGCGCCTGGCACCGGTCAGGGAGATCGGCAAGCAGGGCGAGGAGCTGGAGGTCTATCGCGGCTGAGCGGGGCGCGGGTGCGGCCTTGCGCCCTGGCACGAGTGCCGATAGTGCCCATTCACGACCTTTTGATGAGGTGATCCATGGCGCTGCTTGATGAATTGAATGCGCTCGCGGTTCAGGTGCGTTCGCATGCCAAGCTCAAGCCCAAGGCGGCGATCCTGCTGGGCACCGGACTGGGCGGGGTGGCGTCGCGCATCAAGGCCAAGGCGCGCATCCCCTACCACGACATCGTCGGCATGCCGGTATCGACGGCCGAGAGCCATCAGGGCGAACTGGTGCTGGGCGAGCTCTCCGGCGTCCCGGTGGTGGCCTTCAGCGGCCGCCTGCACTGCTATGAGGGCCACAGCGCGCGCGATGTCGTCATCCCGGTGCAGCTCGCGCGCCTGCTCGGCGCCAAGACCCTGATCATGGGGTCAGCGGTCGGCGGGCTGAATCCGCACTACCAGGTCGGCGACCTGTGCGTGCTCGACGATCACATCAACCTGATGGGCATCAATCCCCTCGTCGGTCCCAACGATGATCGCGTCGGCGGACGCTGGCCGGACATGTTCGCCACCTATGACCGCCAGCTGATCGCGCTCGCCGACCAGGCCGCGCTCGCGCAGCGCCTGCACCTGCACAAGGCGGTCTACGTCGGGGTGCTCGGGCCGAACCTCGAGACCCGCGCCGAGTACCGCATGCTGCGCACCCTGGGCGGCGATGTGGTGGGCATGAGCACGGTGCCCGAGGCGGTCGCCGCGGTGCACTGCGGATTGCGCACGCTGGCCTTCGCCATCGTCACCGATCGCTNNAAGATCATCGCCGCCGCCAAGGCTGCAGAACCGCTGCTGACCTCGCTGATCACCGCCATCCTGCCCAAGCTCTAGGCTGCGCATGCCGCACCAAGGAGCACATCCGCCGCGCGCGCCCGCCGCTGACTGGCTGGCATGCCAGCGACCATTCCGCACCACCGAGGTGTCGCCGGCAGGCCACTGCCCGGGCGACCTGCATCAGGAGGCCAGGAGCCACCATGAATGATCTGACCGTCACCTCAGCCGCCGGCAAATCCGATCTCACCGTCGTGGTGATCGGCCATTGCGCCGCCCGGCTTCCCAAGCTGGTCAATGCCCAGGCGGTGCGCATTGCCAAGGGCGAAGCCAGCGCACCCATGCTGCTGGTGGCCGGCGAGGGGAGTTTCCTGCTGGTCAAGCCCGATGAGAAGGCCTGGCTGGTCGGCGGCGACAACTGGCGCCTGCTCGGCCGGGAGATCGTCGATGCCATGCGCACCTCGCGGGCCAAGACCGCGACCGTGCTGCTGCAGGGCAAGACCGCCAATCCCCAGGCGCTGGTCGAGGGCCTGGTCCTGGGCGACTACCGCTACAATGCCCTGCGCAGCGGCAAAGAGGGCAAGCGCAGCCAGCTGACCGTCAGGCTGCCCGGCCATGCCGCAGCGGTCGAGGACGGCAGCAGCATCGCCCAATGCCAGAACCTGGCGCGCGAGCTCAGCGATNNTGCGCGCCTCCGGATTGTCGGTCAAGGTGACCAGCGGCACGCGCCAGCTGCGCAAGGCCGGCTTCCCCGGGCTGGCGCAGGTCGGCATGGCCGGGTCGGCCGAACCGGCGCTGGTCGAGATCCACTACCAGCCCAAGCGCGCCAAGGGCAGCAAGCGCCTGGCCCTGGTCGGCAAGGGCA
>PLEW01000208.1 GCA_003136555.1 Planctomycetota bacterium
AGAACTTTTGAATAGATCTATACTCACTGATTTCGCGGCATATCCCCAATGGAATCCCTTCATCATCTCGGCGTCTGGCGAGCTGACCGTCGGCCGGAAGTTGACCATTTCCGTTCAACCATCGCCAACACGGCGCATGTCATTCAAGCCCACCCTGCTCACGGTCGAACCGAATCGCGAACTGCGCTGGCGCGGATCGTTGCTCGTGCGCGGGATCTTCGATGGAGAGCATGGGTTCAGTTTCCAGGACCTAGGGTCTCAGCAGGTGCGGCTAACGCACAGCGAGCGATTTACGGGATTCCTGGTGCCGCTGGTGTGGGGGAGCATGGGCCCAGAGACGCAATGCGGATTCGAGCGCATGAACCAAGCCCTGAAGCAGCGAGCCGAGCAGGGGTGACTCGGCATCTCAGCCATCAGCCGCGCTCGCACCGCTCATCGGGTTGCCCGTGATGTTCACGAGGCGATCGTGATGCGTCCTTGTGCATGACACCCATCCCATGCTGGTCGCATGGCTAAAGGGCAAGAGCGCAAGATGGAAGCGCACATGATCACACGGCATGGTGCATCCCAGAACATTCAGCGGGGAATGCACGTGGAGGGTCGCGTGGGCCATTATGACAGGGACTGGCATAACCGACTTGCATGGTCTCTCGCGAACCGCCTTGCGGTGGCTGCCATGCGGGAGTGGAAGGCAGATTTCTGATGCTCGCTGCTACTTCCTGCTCGGTGTTACGGTCACGAGCACGCAGCCATGGCGGGGAACGCGAGCTGATAGTCCATCAGGCAACAAACCCAAATCGTGCTGCCGCCACAAGTCGCGCACTTGCTGGGATCCCGTCAGTCCCAGATCGCTCCAGTGGATGGATACCGTCTCTTCATCTTCATAGAGGTTGAACAGGCCAATGGCCAGGGATCCGTCCTCAAGGAGCTTGGTGTAGATCTCCTGGTCGGCGCGCTTCAGGACCCGGTGGGCGCCATGGCCGAGTGGATCCTGGTTGACTGCCAGGACTTCATCATTGGTCAGCAGGTTCAAGGTGAAATCGTCCAGCTTGGCGAGATCGCAGCCCAGCAGCAAGGGGGCTGAGAGGAGGCACCAGAGACTGACGTGGGAATACTGTTCGTTAGGGGTCAGGTGGGTCGGATGGAGGTTCGAGCCCCAGCCAACCCAGCCGACCACGAGCATATCGGGATCGTTCCAATGTCCGGGTCCGGTGAACTGCGCGAATTCCGCCTGATTGAAGCCGATGCTCAGCAGCTTACCCCAATTATCATAGATGTCGAGCGTGGTGCGCCAGCTGTTGCCATTCACCGACGCGCCCCATTCCCCCACATTCTCCATGCCGTATTGGCACAAGCTGAAGACGATGTCGCGCTTCTGTGCCTTGAGCATGCCGCCCATCAGCGCGTACGGCTTCTTGAAGTAATCGCGGCCGGAACCCTTTTCCACCTGACTGTAGCTGCACCAATCGTACTTGAGGTAATCGAATCCCCATTCGGCCCAGCGCTCCGCGTCCTGCTTCTCGTGCTTATAGCTTGCCACGCACTCCCCACAGGTCGTTGGTCCGGGTGAAGAATAGATGCCTGCCTTGAGGCCAAGGGCGTGGATATGATCGGTCATCCGCTTCATGTCGGGAAAACGCGGGTTGGAATTGATCTTTCCGGCCGCGTCCCGTTCAGGACCATGCATGGTCGCATCCGGATCGCTGTTCTTGGGCATCCAGCAATCGTCGATATTGATGTAGGTCCAGCCATGATCCCGCAAACCAGACTTGACCAGGTCATCGGCGGCATCGAGCACATGATGCTCGGTCACCGTGTTGGCAAAGCAGTTCCAGGAATTCCATCCCATGGGCGGAGTGAGGGCCAGCATATCGCCCACCATGATGCGTAGCGTACGGCTGGCCATGCCGAGGCTGTTGCTGACCGTGACGGTGACGTCGTGCCTGCCCGTGGCCGCAGTGGAGCCCGTGATGATCCCGGTGGCGCTATCCAGGATCAAACCCGTCGGCAGGCCGGTGGCATGGTAGGTCATTGGCCGGGTTCCGGTGGCCGGGATGGCGAACAGGAATGGATTGCCAGGGCGCACGCCGACGACCTTGGCGCCGTTGATGCGTGGTTGCGGGGGTGCCTTGGGGGTCAGTATCACGGCAGGTTCGTCGATCACCAGCGGTTCGGGTTTGGCGCCGGAATACCTGATTGCCGCCATGGCCCAGTCCGCATGGTCGGCGATGACGCCGTCGCCTCCATCGGTAACCAGCATAGTCAGCTTCCTGACTCCCGTGAGGTCCACATCAACTGGTTTGGCCTTCTCCTTGCCCTTCATCAGGCCGCTGGTCCATAATTCCCTGCTGTCGCCGATGAGCTTGAATTCGATGCTGCCCTGTCCATCGGTCTCGTCATCCACTCCCACCTGAGAGGTGAATCGGCTGGCACCGCCCTTGAGATCCAGGTTCAGCGTCGATACAGCATGCGTTCCGACGCCGAACGGGAAAGTGGTGCCGGCGATGGTCAGCGGCTTTTTCCCGACAGAGGTATTGATGCCAGGATCGCCCCAGCCTTGCGTGATCGAACTGAGGTCCATGGCGGAAACGCGAAGTTCGTCCCCGAGCAGGGCATCAGAGCTGGCGAGGGCGAACAAGATGGCCAGCAAGGGTTTGGCGTAGCTCACGAAGCGTTCTCCAGGCGAGTGATCGGATGTCGGAAGCAGCTGGCAGCTATCTCCAAGCATCCGTTGACCATGCCCTCCACCTGGCCAATTGGCGTATTCAAAGCACGGGGTCCAGCGGAACTCTGGGCAATGCGGCCTTGGACGTGGAATCAGCCTCGGCACGCTCCAGCGGTGGGCGGCATGCGAGAAGGCGTTGGAGGAATCTGACGGATAAGGGGTACGGCGTCTGATTGCATGATGTTCCGGTACTATACGCACGTGACGGTGCTGGACATATCAAATGGCGCTGTACTTATATCCTTTTCTGCTATTTTATCGGCATGAAGCATGTCGAGAAGCCGCTTCGTGAAGTCGACCATCTGCATATCCGCCTCTATATTGCCGCCAATGTCTTGATCGATCATCGCTGGGACGCGGAAGAGGTGTGCAGCACCTACTGGAGATTTTATGTCAATTCGCACCATGGCGCGAGCGCTGTGGTGGCTGGCGGCGAGGTCTATCCGCTCATTGCCAGACGCATTCACTTCATCCCCGCCTGGGTCCGCTGGAGCTGTCGCAATACGCAGTCGATCGAGCACCTCTACGCCCACTTCGATCTGGTCGGCCTCCCTGGGGCCGTGGTGCGCCGCTGCTTCCCAGGGCCAGTGACGCTGCCGGCGGACGAGCGCCTGGAACGGAACTGCGAGTCGCTGCGTCAGCTTCTGGGAAGCGGTAATGGCGCCAGCGATATGGCCGCGGCCTGCGAGGTGAAGGCAGTCCTGTTCGGTTGCCTGGCGAGGCTGATGTCCGGCTTGGGGTCGGAACGTTCGGCGAACCTGGTTCACTTTGCCCATGGCCACAATCCGGTGGCTCAGGCCCTGCATTTCATCGACGAGCACCTTGGCGAGCCCATGACCAATCACCTGCTTGCCCAGCAATGCGGCTTTGCGGAGAGCCATTTTGCACGCCTCTTCCGGCTCCAAATCGGCCAGACTCCAGCGCAATACGTGCTTGAACGTCGCATCACCTTCGCCGCAGAGCGATTGAGCTTCTCCGAGGACAGCATCGAACGCATCGCCGAGGTCTGCGGCTTCCCTGACCGTTTCTACTTCTCCCGCATGTTCGTCCGTCGCATGGGCCAGCCGCCGGCTGCATACCGACGCACCTCGCGGGTATGATGGGAGGCGGCAGGATGCGATCAGAATGTCAGTTGCTGGCATCTCGGATGCGGGCGATGGCCGGCTGCCCAGCGCACGACCGTGGCCCATCCCCACGGATGACTCAGGGTGAAAAGGCCTTGGAATGCGCATGGGAACGCCAAAACCACATGAAACCGGTCCTTGCCCACAAGCGCATGGTGAGGTATAAGTCAGTGCCCCATCAGCTGGATGGATGAACCTCCATGTCCCCGCAGGATCTGAAGAACGCGATTAAAAATGCGCAATCGGGCGATGCCGAAGCATTCGTTGCCTTGGTGGCATACCTGCAGCGTGACCTTCGCGTCCTGATCGCATCCTTCGCATCCTCTCCCTCCATGGTCGACAGCGTCATCGTGGAAACGTGGTCTGACTGCCGAAATAATATCGACCAATGCCCTGCCTCCATGGCGGCCATCTCCTGGCTGCGCGTCACGGCCAGCAAGCATCTCGTCCGCCGCCTCGAGACCGAACTGGATCAGGAGCGCCGTCGGAATGACAGCCTCAAGCTCCTCATCATCCCAAGCGCCATCGAGCAATTCAATGTGTCGCCCACCCCGAGCAATGCGCAGGGCAACAAGGTCCATGAGAAATTCCAGAAGCTGGACCCCGCTGTACGGGATCAGCTTACGCTGCATTACGCGCAAGGATTCTCGCTGGAGAGGTGCGCGTCAGAACTTGGCGACGGGGCGACCGTGGCATCAGTTGCACGCATGTTCTTCCTCGCTCGCGAGAAGATCGACTGGCGGGACGGCGATCAGGTTTCATTCGCCAATGCCGATGGGAGGTTTGTCTCGCTCCTCGAGGAATATCTCTCCGGATCCATCTCCGCGGAGTCGCGCGAGAAGCTATGGACAATGACCGAGCACGATCGCATCCGAGCGACGCAATTCGGACGCCAAATCCGCATCGACATGCTCCTGTCCGCACTTCTTGGCAGCGCTGGTAGCGATGATGCGCGAAGGCTGATTAGCCGGTTGACGCAACCACCCGCGATTCGCAGACCGTCCGAACGCAACCTGCCGAATGGCGGAACCACGCCAGCATCTTCCGCTCTTCATCCCCCGGCGGAACCCCGAACCGCGGTGAGAGGTCCGCCCGCTGATGCGGAAGGAGGAGGCCATCGGCGAACGAGCGGCTACAGTCCTTCGCATCTCCACTTTGGTATTGGCGGGGCCCTGCTGGTGGTCTGCCTTGTCGTTGTCTACGCACTGACATCCACCGCCGTCGCTCCACCTACCAGCAAACCTAGTTCTGAGCCTGCCCTCAAGGATCTGGGCAAGGATGGATCATCAGCGCCCGTGCAATCCCCTTCTCCGCCATTTCCCTCATCGACACAGGACGTCCACACGCCCATCATCGCTGCACCGTTCGACCAGGTGAAGGGCGGTACTCTTGCATCGACTTCGAACCCCCTTCGCGCGAGCAGTGGTCAGCCAGCATCGCAAGCAGCGCAGGTAGCCGTGTCGCGCACGGACGGGGAATGGACTGATCTGCCTATAGGACCTCCCGTAATCGGCGAAGCGTGCGATAGCAGCGAAACCCATGGGGCCGCCGCCAGCTGGGTCGAAGGATTCTGCCCGCCGTTCATGAACGGCAACGCCGTCGGTCGCCAGCTTCCTCAGCTGGTCGATCTGAGCCTGCCCACGAGCAATGACGATATTGCCCGGAATGTCTGGTTTGATGGGCCAGAATCTCGCATCGTGGTCGATCTCAAGAAGCCCATCGAGGTATCGCGCGTCGCTACCTATTCCTGGCATAAGTCCAATCGTGCCATGCAATTGTTCACGCTGTGGGGTGCAGAAGGTGAAGCGATGCCCAATGCCGGTCTTGATGATCTGGCCGAGAAATGGGTCCGCATTGCCCACGTCGATACCACCAGCCTCATGGAGGGCGGCAAGCAAGGCAGCAGCGTAACGAGTCCGAATGGTTCTCTTGGCAAATTTCGCTGGTTGCTCTGGCAAAGTCCCGCGCGTCACGAAGGGACATTCTATAGCAAGTTGTGCGTATTCGATCGGCGTCGTGTTCAGCCGTAATCATCGGCCTCCCCTGTCACGCACATTCCTGTCCAATGCCGCTGATCGGGGGTAATACGATCATTTTGGGATATCCGATGGTTTCACGACCTCGGCGTTGCGCATTCCCATGACCGGGCAGCTGCCGTGCTTCCGACGCCTATCAGATCAGTGCCGGTGCCGTCGACTCGTATAATTTGCACCTTCTCAGGCTTCGGCCCTTGAAGAGCAGTCGTCAATGGCGATGTCGACGACAAATCTTGCTACTGGATCCTCTTGAAGGAGAAGTCGTCCATCCATGCCTTGGCCCCTTTGCCGATGAGGATGAGGCGCAGATCCACATTACTGCGCTTGCTGATGTCCCAGGACACCAGCTGCCACTCCTCTTTGGCGCCGACGCGATTGGTTGAGCGGCCGCGCATCGCCCCCTCCTCGAGCTTGGCCTCGCCGGAGCACATGAAGAAGCGGGCATCGCCGCCCCCCTCGACCCAGACCCACGCCTGGAGGCGGTAGGCCGCGGTGCTGTCGAGCGGGACGAATGGCGCGATGAAGCGTCCGGTATTGCCGTCCGGCTTCTCCACGCCGGTGATAAGGAGCGCCTTGCTGCCGCTGCGCGCATGGGTCCCGTCCACCGCCAGACCCCAGGTCCACAGGCCGCGGGCGGGCGTATCGAGTGCCAGCGGCTGGTCGTCGAAGGTCTCGTCGATGCCGAGGCGGAGCATGACCGACTTCTCATTGAATTGCATGAGCGTGATCTTCCTCTCCATCGCCGCGACCACCGGTGGCGGCAGACCGACCCAGCGCCAGCGCGCATCGATGACGTGCCGCCCGTCGGCGTCAGGCTGGGCGGGAAAGCGCAGGCGGTTATGCTGATCCATCCAGACATTGCAGGTGCGATTGGTCTCCCTCTCCGCGCCACCGCGGTCCACTCGCACCAGCGCCAGGCCCCAGCCTGCAGGATCGGACAGGAAGGCGGTCAGGCCGCCATCACGCGGATTCAGGCTGTCGGAGTTGTCGCTGCGATCCCCTGCCACCAGGTTGTTGTACCATGCGACGAAGCCGTCCCCGCTCGGCAGGCTGATCACCGTGCGGTCGAAGCGCCAGCGATCCGGCCACGGATCGGAGAGGTGGCCGGGCTGGACGTTGAGGAGCTCGACATCGCGTGCCGCCTTTCCATCCCGCTGCGCGAGCCCATCGACGGCGATGTGCGTACGGATGTCCCAGCCATAGCCCAGCTGCGGGTCGAAGCCCAGCGTGAACCGATAGCAGCTCTCGCCATGCCGTTTGGTTGTCCAGGTCTCGGTGACCACGAGCGTGATGGTCGCTCCGCCGCCCTCGAACGCATGCGTGCGGGTATCGCCCGATGCCCCCTGGCCATCGATCCAGGCGACCGTCGAAATGCGGCATCCGAGCAGGCTGGCCCAGGAGTAGATGCGCGGCAGCACGAGCGGATCGAGGGCCTGCTCGGGTCGCGGGCCGATCCAATCGAGCTGGCAATTGCCCTCGTCGAGGACCGCGACCGCCTTCCCGCCATCGCGCACCACCCAGTACGGCTTGAGCTCCTCCCCCTGGGCGGTGGCCTGGGTGAAGCGCTCCTGCGCGACGGTGAAGGCCGGGACGTGATTCTGGAACAGCGGTGGCGGCTTGGCGGTGGCGCACAGGACATCGAGATCATCGCCCGTCGCGATGGCCACCATCATGGCCAGGAGGATGGCAATGCGCATGGTAGTCATTCCTGCGGGAGTGGCGATGATCGTGAATCAGCTGGTTCACCTGACCAGGTAGGGCATGGCGAGATCATGGTTTGGCGAGTCCGGGTCCGAGCAGGACCGTGCCGCCCAGTGCTGCGCCAGCCGCCGTGCCCAGGATGACGCGCTCGGTCGTCCCGCCGGCGGTGATGATGATGGCGTCATGGTCGCGGGAGATCTGCGGAGGGGTCTGCCCGCGCGGATAGGGATAGATGACCATGGTCACCGGCGTCCCGGGCGTGCTGGAGACGCGCAGCCAGCGCTGGCATTCGCCATAGGTCCAGGTGGAGGTCCAGCCCGGCGGTGGCATCAGTGCCGCCCCGTCGGTCGCGGCGATGAGGTCGTCCCAGCGCTTGAGGTTAGCGGCGGTGTCATCCTTGAGGTAGGTCGGCTTCCACCCGTCCATGGGCCTTTGGACGGGGAGCCTCGCATCCCACGCGGCCGGCGATTCGCCGGGCTTGGGCAGGAATTCCATCGGCGGCGCCATGTTCTCGTCGGCGTAAGCCCAGCGGCGCGATTCGATCACGGCATTGGTCGCCTCGACCACCTGGACCAGGATGTCCTGGTCCCACTGTCCGGTGAGGAGTACCCGATCGCCATCGATCCGCGCGTCGCGCGCCAGGAGGTGGAGGTTGACCTGCTGCGCCTCGCTGGTGCGGATCTCATCGCGCACCACGAGGTAGTCGCTGAAAGGGGAGGCGGGTCCATGCTTGCTGAGCAGGAGGAGGCGCCGGTGATCGGCATCGACCGGCCTGCCCGGATATTCGCGGTTGAACTCGGCATCATGCGGTTCGACCGGCGACATCACGAGGGAGTTGATGCGGCGATCGGCAACCACCACATCCGCCACCGTGCTCGTGGCGAAGCGGCTCACCGCCGCAGGACCGAAAGGCTGTTCCAAGGCGGGGACATCGACCGCGCGGGCATTATGCCTGACCTGACCCGCATTGCCGAGGGTGATGGTGTTATGCAGCGCGGCATGATCGCCGCGTGGATGGTAACTGCAGTTGTAGTTCAGGGCGATGGGCGTGCCGCGCTGGTACCAGTGGAAGGATTGGTCATCGTTGTGGTAATGGCCGCTCACCGGTCCGGACTTGAAGCTCAAGAAGGACTCCTGATCGCTGCCGAAGCGGTCACGCAGGACCGCGCCGAAGCCCGCGAAGGCCTGGCTGGACCAGTCAAGCCCCTGGGCCCCTGCCGGGCCCGGACCGCTGGCATGGATGAGGGCATCCGCGAGACGAAGCTCCGCCGCGAACGGCGGATCGGCGGTGAGGTAGAATGGCAGGAAATCGGCGAATTTCGCCCCGCTGGTCCAGCGGTGGGTGTCCCCGATCGGCGCCTCATGGCGGAGTCCGAGCCGGCGATCGAAGGGGGTCAGGAGCTTGCGATGCCAGGTGAGCGACTTGGCGACGAGCGGGTCCTCCGCGAATGCGTTGCCCAGTCCGGCATCGAGGAGGGTGCGGGCGACCTTGGCCTGCAGGCCCAGGGAATAGCCGGCATATCCCGGACACTCTGAGCCGACCCCGTCCGGGGCGGTCACCACCTTGGCGAGATCATCGGTCAGGCAGGAGCGGCCGAAGGCGAGCCATTCCGGGGCGTGCGGATGCTCGCGCAGACCCACCGCGGCATAGATGCTCGCCAGGTACTTGTCGGTATGGAAATTGGGATTGCCCGGCCCCCAGCCGTTGTGCCAGCCCGGCCAGGCATCCAGATCGGTGGAGATATAGGCGGTGGCGGCTGCGAGCGGTCCATAGTCGCGGCGGCGATCCAGGCTCTTCTCGAAGAGATCATTCACCAGGCGGCGGTTGCCGTAGTTGGTGGGATTCACATCATCGCACTGGTAGCGGCGATCGAGGTACTGCGACGGGTTGGGGCCGGCGGTGCCGGCGCCCATGCCCGGCCAGCTGAGCCGATAGCGGTTGATCAGCGCCGTCAGCGTCCAGTCGCTATGGCGGCGGATGAGGGCGTCCACCCCACCCTGGACCAGCCGGCGCGGCGCCGCCACCAGCGCCCAGCAGCGGCCGCCATACCACAGCGGCTCGCCGGTGCCCTGATCGGTGCCGCCATCGGTGAGGGGGAAGCGGAAGCTGCCCCGATTGCCATCCTGGGCCTGGACCACGATGGTGGCATCGTAGGGCCCCACCCACTTGCTGGGGTAGGCCGCGATCACGCCGATGGCCGGGGCCTGGTCGGCACCAGCATCCGCCTTCATGCCACCGCTGGTGAACAGGCAGTCCTGCGCGCCACCGGGACTCTGCGACCAGCGCGCACGCAATTGCGCGAAGGGCCTTCCCCTCTGGACCGGGCGGGGCACCGCCGGCATGGCCAGCTGCTGGTTGTTGCCGCCGAAGACATCGTATTCGAACCAGCGCGTCCATAGCACGGTGTCCAGCGGCATGCCGCCCGGAGCGAATCCGGGAACCGCCCCGCTCGTCGCGGTCGTCGCGCCGAACGCCAGGGTGTACTGATGGATGCCGAACCCACCGCCCGCAGGATCGCGCGGGAGGCGGTAGCGCTCGACCACCTCGATCCAGGGATCGCCCATGACCGCACGTATCGCCACCTCATAGTGGCGCTCGCGCTTGGAGATGCGCTCGCTCGGCACGCTATTGGGCTGGAAGCGGAAGCTCTGCTTGCCGAGCATCAGAGGCACGGCATCGACGACGCCCGTCACCGCGGCATCGGCGAACGCATAGGAGAGGTGCCATTCGGCGAACACCGGCCCATTGGCGACCTGCTCGACTGTAAGCGCGGAAACCGGCGATGTGCCCTCGAACCAGGCCCGCCCATCCCACGCCGTCTGACCGTCGACCCGGATGCCTGCCATCCAGTGCGGTACTCGGGCCAAGGGCGTCCCTGGGGCAACGCCCTCCAGGCGCAGACGCAGCTCGGCGACCCCGGTCTCCACCACGGTCATGCCACCATCGCGATGGACCGACAGGGGCGACGCCGCTGTTCCGGGTGCGACCGTCACGGTCGCCGCATCCCTGCTGGCCGCGACGGTGGCGATGAACCAGCAGCGATCGGTCGGCTTCCCATCGACCTGGACCCGCTCGATCTGGATCGGCCGGGGCCCGTCGATCCCGGCAATCGTGGCGACCCAGCCGGGTGCAACCGTCCCCGGCGGGCAATCGATCGACACCAGCTCCCAGGGCCAGTCCTGATGAAGCGGGTTGGGGATCGACCGCGTCTCCGACGCCGCTTCGGCAATCGCTGCCTGGGCCATGAGGACTATCGCCGCGAGAACAGTGGATAATCTACCAGGCGAATGAGGTGTACGGTTCCCGTGGAACATGATCACGTGCTGGTCGGTATCGCTGCAGCCTATCAAGCTAGTCATTGCCATTATCCAACATGGTCGTGTGCATCGCATTCTCCACCCATGTCGGCGCATGAAGCCATCGTATTCATCCAATGTGATCGCAGGTGCGGTGCCTACTCATGACCATGACCCCGACTTGGATGATGGCACCGTATATCCCGCAATGTTCCAATTGGTGCAAGAAGGGCCACGATGGTCATGGTGACGGGAAGCGGGCTTAACGGTCAGGCATCACGACAATGGGGTGGGCGACCGGCGCCGCCCATTCCCGTGCGCTGACCTCCACTTTCACCCAAAATGCTGACGGTCAGTGCTCCAGCCTCAAGGCCGCCACCTCAAGACCTGGTCGATGACCAGGCAGGACCCGAAAGACTCCCTGCTACGAGCTCGGTTTCCCTGCAGGGCGGCCTTCCTTTGCTCGCGCCTGTTGGCGACAGCGCCGCCCAAGCCAAGGCGGTCAGTGAGGGGAATCTCCGATTATTGACGATCAGGGAAGCCCATGGATCCGAAACACGGTGGCCTGACAGGTTTCCGTAGTCCGAAAAAGGCACATGGGCGGTCCGGATCTCAGAGCATGTTCCGTGGATCCTCGCGGTTCATCCCACTCAACCTGCGCACACGCGCGATGATCAGCAGCAGGACCTTGCCCAAGGTCGCCATCAGAAAGACCAGAAGCAACCACAGGCGTATCCAGGTCATATTCAGCCAGCCCGTCGTCCACCCGGCTATGATCGCGGCGATACCCAGGGCGCAGCCGATCTCGATCAGCAGCAGCAGGACCAGCGGGGTGGGATTCGGATCGGAACTGTTAGCGGGCACGGGCGGATCGCCGGGTTCTGCCACCGCTTCGCCGCAGGCAGTGGCGAAAACCAGTTTACGCCCTGGGGTGAACAGGTGGGGAAGGTTGACCCGCCACCACTGGGCAGCGTCGGGTCGTGAGACTTCGAGCACCGCCAGCGCACCTTCGGCGGGCACCACCCAGCCGCTGTTTTCCTTCACCGCACCGGTGAGGAGACCGAGCCACACGCCCAACGACCCTCGTCCGCTCACCACTCCGGCGGAGTGAACCGCTTTGGGCTTTGACACAGCCAACGGCAGTTCAAGCCCAAGCCAGGCTCGTCGGATGTACTCTGGAGCCTGTCCGGGCGGCGTCGAGATGATGCGCAGCTTGGCCATGGGGAAAGGATACGATACAAAACCGCTCAAATCCATTTCGTTCGTAAATTGCCACCTGATAATGTGTTGAAAATTGTCGTGCCCAAGGCCCATGCTCTTTCAAGCTCCCGAATGCCTCACCTTCCGTTACCACCACATCGATAATCCCGATTATCCCTTCGTATACATGCGCCAATGGGGTCCGCACTCACTCTCGGCGTACTTCGACAGAACTCCGTGAAAAGGTTGGTGAATTATTTGTGGCTCTGGTCAAGAACAGCCTTGTAGGCATCGATCTGATGCGCCCATGGCCTTCAATCCCATGGTCGTCCAGATATTCATGCCGAATATGTTCTTCTCCCGCTTGCCGTCGTGCTCGACCACCAGACTCGTCACACCCCGGTACCATTCGAAGAAGAAGCGGGCCGTGATCTTCGCACTCGGCATTCAATGGCTAGGGCCGTGGATGAGCTTCACGGCACCGGTGTGCATCGCGCACGGAAAATGCTGAGGGATTGTGACGTCCGATCCAATGCAGATCACCGGACTCTATGCGTACTGCGGCATGAACCGCCTCGAATCCAGCCGCCGTGATGATCGCTCGCGATCGGTCGTGATTGCCGGTTCCGACACCTCCATGCTGGAGGCAAAGAAGCAGGACAAGAGCGGAATGAATTTCGATGCTCGGACAGTTGGACATCAAAGGATCGGCGTTGATCTGACCGCCATTGAAGGCATCGGGTCAAGCACCGGCACGACCATCCTGACTGAGATCAGAACGGATTACAGTCGCTTTCCCACCAGCAGCGCATTCTCAGCATGGCTGGATCTCGCACCCAATAAGCGCATCACCGGCGGGAAGCCGCTATCGTCACACGTACAGCCGAATCACAATCGAGCCAATCAGGCATTGCGGCTGGCGGCGTCTGCACTCCGTCATTCAAAGTCGGCCTTGGGAGACGTTGCTCGAGGGCTCATGCGACGCCTCGGCACCGAAAGAAGAATGTGTCGCTGCCTTGGCTCATCGCCTGGCACGCTACATCTACGCCATGGTTACCAGGGGAGCGGCGTATCTCTCACAGTCCATTCAGGATCCTGAGCAGCGGAACCAAGACAGGAAGCAAGCCAGCCTTAGGAAAATGGCTGCAGAACGTGGCTGTTCCCTTGTGCCGCAGTAGAATGCATAGCGCGATCTGCGTTTCGTTTCAGAGAGCTTCTCATGATATCGATTCGATATAAATTCATCACGAAACTGAAATGATCTGCATTCGATAACGGGTTCGCCGTTGTTCAATCCAATGTGAGCTTCGCCCACAA
>PLEW01000067.1 GCA_003136555.1 Planctomycetota bacterium
GGCGGCGACGATTATCAGAAGAGCTGGGTCAATCCCATCAACCCGAACATCATTCTCCTGGTCAGCGATCAGGGCGCAGTGGTGTCGGCGAACCGCGGCGAATCGTGGAGCAACTGGTACAACCAGCCCACCGCCGCCATGTATCACGTCACTGCGGACAATGCCTTCCCCTACCGCCTGTGCAGCGGTCAGCAGGATTCCGGTTCCGCCTGCGTCGATAGCCGCGGTATGGATGGCGAGATCACCTTCCATGACTGGCATCCCGTGGGGATCGAGGAATATGGCGAAGCCGCGCCCGATCCGAAGAATCCGAACCTCGTTTATGGCGGCAAAGTCTCGGTCTACAACCGCATCACGGGCCAGAAGGAAAACGTCGGGCCGGCTGGCGGCGGACGCGGCGGCGCCCCTGTAGCTGCCGGCGCTCCGCCGGCACGCACCGTGCGCACTCAGCCGCTCATCTGGTCCCCCAAAGATCCGACGCTGCTTTTCTATGCGACGGCGGGCGTCTGGAAGACCAACAACGCTGGCCACACCTGGACGGCGATCAGCGGCGACCTGACGCGCCTGTCCTGGGACGTTCCCGCCAATGCGGGCAAGTACGCGTCCACCGTGACGCCTGCCGCACAGGGTTCGATCACGGCTCTTGCGCCTTCGCCCCTCGACGTCAACGTTCTGTGGGCGGGCACCGGCGATGGCCTCATTCAGGTCACGACCAACGGCGGCATCAAGTGGACCGACGTGACTCCGTCGCAGATCAAACCGTGGACGCGCATCTTCAATATGGACGCCGGCCACTTCGATACGAAGACGGCTTACGCGGCCGCCAATACTCTGCGCCTCGACGACATGAATCCACACCTCTGGCGCACTCACGACGGCGGCAAGACCTGGACCGAGATCGACAAGGGTATTGCAGCGGGCGCGGTGACCAACTCCATTCGCGAAGACCCGCGCAAGAAAGGCCTGCTCTATGCTTCAACCGACACGCAGGTCTGGGTGTCCTTCAACGACGGCGACGACTGGAGTTCGCTGCGGCTCGATATGCCCGCCATTTCCGTCCGCGACATAGAAGTGAAGGACGACGACACCTGCATGTGCTCGGATCTAGTGGCCGGCACGCACGGGCGCGGCTTCTGGATTCTCGACGATGTGACGCCGCTCCGCCAGGCTGCCGAAGCGGCCGCCGCCACCAGTGCATACCTCTTCAAGCCCGAGACGGGCATCCGCATCCGCTTCGGCACCAACGATCCCACGCCCTGGCCGCCGGAGCTTCCCGCCGGAGAAAACCCGCCTCCCGGCGCGATTGTGGATTACTTCCTGCCGTCGTCCGCGAGCGAAGTAAAGCTGGAATTTCTGGATAAATCGGGTGCCGTGCTGCGGAGCTATTCGAGCAAAGACGCCGTTCGCAGTCCCGATCCGGCAACCGATCCCGTGGCCTACAACAAGCTCTGCCAGGCCACGCCGAATGCGCCCGATTGCGCGCTGCCGCTCTACTGGCCCGCGCCGCCGCAGGTTCTGAAAGCCTCGGCGGGCATGCACCGGTTCACGTGGGACATGCATTACAATCCGCTGCCGGGTGGCGGCGGAGGCGGAGGCGGCGGCGGTGGTGGTGGAGGCGGCGGCGGTGGCGGTGGAAGCTACGGCGGCAATCGCTAGACGCTCACATCACTCGGACGTGCGCCTCTACGGTGGCGCCGCCCTCATCGCATCAATGCACTCCTGCGTCCCGGGCTCAACGCCCGGGACGCCCGTGGTGCATGTGTGTCCTGTGCCGGTTGCCGACCCTGCCCAGGCGGGTTTACCCACCGGGCGCGTCTCGTCCCGGATCAGCCCGCGCGCACCGCGCGCACGGCCTGGGCGATGCGCACGAAGACATCCGGGATCTGCTCCTCGAGCAGGCAGCTGAAAGCGATGCGCAGATCGTGTTCGCCCAGGGCGATGGTGCCCAAGCCATGCTCGTCCAGCAGGCGCAGGCGCACGGCTTCGGCGGTGCAGCCCTTGACGCGGATGCACATGAAATAGCCGGCATTGAACGGATAGACGTCCCAGCAATCGGCATAGGCCTCCCGGCGGCATTCCGTCGCCGTGACCTGGGCGCGTCGACGGAGGATGTCGACCTTCTCCGCCTGCTGCCGGCGGAAATCCGGATGGAGGAGCGCCTTGAGCACCACCGTCTGGCTGGCATGTGAGACGTTGGATATGGTGGCACGGATCAACCCGGCGGTCTTCTGCTCCAGCGCGGCATAGGCGGCCGGGGTGCCGTTCTTGGTGCCGAAGGTCAGGAAGCCGACCCGCAGGCCCCAGACGAAGGTCTCCTTGGTGGCGCCATCGATCTTGACCGCGATGATGTTCGGGTGCAGGCGGGCGATGCGGCCGAACAGGCTCTCGGTCTCGCAGGCCGGGTCGAAGAACATGCCGTAATATGCATCGTCCAAGGCCACCACCAGCTTGCTCCCCGACTCGGCGGCCGCCAGGAGCGCATTGACGATCGCGCCGCCTTCCGCCCTGGTCGGAGAATACCCTGACGGGTTGTTGGGAAAATTGAGCGCCACCACCAGCTTGCGGCCGCGACGCTCGGCGAGGGCCTTGATGAAGCCGTCCTGGTTGAACCCGGTCAGCCGGCGATCGAAGAGCGGGAAGGTCGCGATCCTCGCGCCCAGGCGGATGTCCCAGCACAAGGTGTAGTTCTCCCACATCAGGTCGCTGACCAGGACCTCATCGCCCGGATCGAGGAACAGGTCGCCCAGGAGCGATAGGCCATGGGTCAGCGCGCATGTCACCACCGGCTGGGAGATTGCCTGCCCCTGGAGGCTCGGCGTCTCGGCACGCTGCTTGTCCGCCCACGCCTTGCGCAGCTCGGGCTTGCCAGAGCTCGGGGCGTAATCGTAGAGCTCGCGCGGGCTGATGCCCGGGGCGAAGGAATCGTGGACACACTGCAGGTACATCGGACCCTGCGCGTCGGTGGCGATGCCGATGGTGGCGTTGTAGCGCTTGGCCTTGGCCTTGGCCTCCGCACCCTGGGCGAGGATGCCCTTGGCCGGGAAGTACAGCCGCTTGCCGCGCTCGCTCAGCAGCTCATAGGCCACCGGCACGTCGGCCATCAGGGCGGCATTGGCGAGCTGGGCCAGGGGATGATAGGGGGCGCGGGCCGTTTCGGCGGGCGAGGACAGGCTCATCGTCGATCTCCGGCTGGCCGCATGATGGCGGCGAGCGCGGGGGCCACTTATCGCTGGATCGCCGGGAACTCAAGAAAAGACTGGCGGGCCATGCATCAGCCGCTCACCGTCCTCGTCTTCGTGGTGATGATCCTGCTCCAGACCGGCTGCAGCGATCTGCGCGGCGAGACCGTCACCCGCTCCCAGGCAGCCAACGACCACCGCGTGATGCGACTGAAGGTAATCAAGGTCTACGACAACGACCAGAACCAGTACACCACCGAATTCCGCGTTTGGCACATCGTCGAGGTCGAGGTCATGGATGGCCCCGAGGGCTGGCTGGGCAAGACCTTGGAACTGCCTTTCGATGATTTCGTCGCCTCCTCCCCGCCCCTGCCGGGCGATGTCGTGACGGTCGCCCCGGCCGACTGGGTCTCGTCGACCGATCCGCACAAGACGCGGGCCTTCGGCGAGTAGGCGCTACCGGCGGATGGCCGACGAGCGGCCCCGCATCCCTTGCAGGCACCAGACGTCAGGCTACCGTGTCGCCGCCGATGCCAGCCGCCGATGCCCGTATCCACGCGCACACGAGGCGTCTCCGGCCATCGCACTCCCCTGAGGGGCGGCCTCCGGTCGCCCCTCTCCGTTTCCCGACCGCCCCTGGTTAGAACAGCCCATGAGCCTCGAGCTGCCGAAATCGTATGACGCCAAGCTGATCGAACCCGATGTCTACCGGCGCTGGGAGGAGGCCGGCTGCTTCAAGGCCGGTGCGGGGGCGGTCCCCGGCGCGGTCCCCTATGCGATCGCCATCCCACCGCCCAATGTCACCGGCGTGCTGCACATGGGTCATGCGCTCAACAATGCGCTGCAGGACACCCTGGTGCGCTGGCAGCGCATGCAGGGGCGCGATGTACTGTGGCAGCCGGGCACCGACCATGCGGGCATCGCCACCGAGGCGGTGGTGGCCAAGCAGCTCGCAGAGGAGGGCGCGAGCCGCGAGGCGCTGGGGCGCGAGGCGTTCATCGCGCGGGTATGGAAGTGGAAGGAGGAGTCCGGCGGCATCATCGTCAACCAGCTGCGCAAGCTCGGCGCCAGCTGCGACTGGTCGCGCGAGCGCTTCACCATGGACGAGGGCCTCAGCCGGGCAGTGCGCACCCAGTTCAGCAACCTCTACCAGGCCGGGCTGATCTACCGCGGCACGCGCATGGTCAACTGGTCCCCGGTGCTGCGCACCGCGCTGAGCGATGACGAGGTCGACCCGATCGAGAAGCAGGGCCATCTGTGGAAGCTGAGCTATCAGCTCAGCGACGGCAGCGGCGCGATCGTGGTCGAGACCACCCGCCCCGAGACCTTCTTCGGCGACACCGCGGTGGCGGTCAATCCCGGGGATGTGCGCTACCAGGCGCTGATCGGCAAGACCGTGCGCCTGCCGATCATCGGCCGCGAGATCCCGATCATCGCCGATGAGCATGCCGATCCCGCCAAAGGCTCGGGAGCGGTGAAGATCACCCCGGCGCACGACCCCAACGACTACGAGGTCGGCCTGCGCCACCAGCTGCCGCTGATCCGCTGCATCGGCTTCGATGGCGCGATGACCAGCGCCGCCGGGAGCTATGCCGGGCAGGACCGCTTCGCCTGCCGCAAGGCGCTGCTGCGCGAGTTCGAGGCCTCGGGCGTGCTGCTCGGCTCGACCGAGATCGTCCATACCGTCGGGCACAGCGAGCGCTCCAAGGAGCCCATCGAGCCGATGGTCACCGAGCAGTGGTTCGTGCGCATGGCCCCCCTGGCCGAGCGCGCCTTCGCCGAGACCAGGGAAGGGCGCGTCTCCTTCCATCCCGACCGCTGGACCAAGGTCTACTGCCACTGGCTGGAGAATGTCCGTGATTGGTGCATTTCCCGCCAGATCTGGTGGGGCCACCGCATCCCGGCATGGTACTGCGGCGCATGCGCCAAGATCACCGTGGCGATCGAAACCCCGTCCGCCTGCCAGCATTGCGGCCACCAGGGGCTCACCCAGGACGCCGATGTCCTCGATACCTGGTTCTCCTCGGCCCTGTGGCCCTTCTCGACCCTGGGCTGGCCGGACGCCGATCCCTTCCTGGCGCGCTACTACCCGACCTCGACCCTGGTCACCGACCGCGGCATCATCTACTTCTGGGTCGCGCGCATGGTGATGGCCGGCCTCTTCGCGCTCGGCAAGCGCCCGTTCGACGATGTCTACATCCACGGCACGGTGCTCGACGAGCGCGGGGTCAAGATGTCGAAATCGCTGGGCAACGGCATCGATCCCCTGGTGATGATCGCCGGCGGGACGCAGACCTACCTGGGCAAGGAATACCAGTGCAGCGGCTATGGCGCCGATGCGCTGCGCTACACCCTGCTCGACATGACCACCGAGGGCCAGGACCTCAAGCTCAACCCGACCAAGTTCGAGACTGGACGCAATTTCGCCAACAAGGTGTGGAATGCAGGCCGCTTCCTGCTGATGAACCTCGCTGAACGGCCGCTCGAGACGGCGGTGACCACCTCCGACCTGGTGGCGCTCGGAGCGGCGGCGGTCCCGCTGGAGCTGCCGGAACGCTGGATCCTCGATCGCCTGCAGGGCGCCATCGGCGAATGCACGGCGGCGCTGGCCGCCTTCCGCTACAACGACTATGCCAATGCGGCCTACCGCTTCTTCCGCGACGATCTGTGCGACTGGTACCTGGAATGGGCCAAGCGGCAGCTGCGCGCAGGTGGCGTGCCGGCCGGCCAGGCCACCCGCGTCCTGGCCTACTGCTTCGATGCCGTGCTCCGCCTGCTGCACCCGGGCATGCCCTTCATCACCGAGCAGCTGTGGCAGCACCTCCAGGGCGTGACCGGGAGCCACGCCTGGGGCGAGCGCGGGTATCTCATGCTCCAGCGCTGGCCCACGGTCGCGCAGGCGCTCCAGGAGAGCGGGGTGGCGACGACCATGAGCGAACTGCAGTCGCTGGTCACCGCGGTGCGCAATGTGCGCAACCTGGTCAGCCTCCCCGACAGCCAGCAGCTCGCGGCGGTGATCTCCTGCCCGAGCCAGACCGTCAGCGCGCGCATCAGGTCGAACAGGGACTTCATCAGCGACCGCGCCAACCTGCTCGACGGGGGCCTCACCATCGGCATCGCCCAGGAGAAGCCGGCCGCTTCGGTGACCACCGTGGTGGGCGCCTACAAGGTGCATGTGCCGCTCACCGGCATGGTCGATCTCGGCAAGCTCCGGGAGCAGCTCTCCAAGCGCGCCGCCCAGCTCGATAGGAGCATCCTCGCCAAGCAGGGGCGGGTGGGCAGCAAGGATTACGTCGACCGCGCCCCGGCGGCGCAGGTCGCCGAGACCCGCTCGCTCCTGGCGCAGGAGCTGGTGGAGCTGGCGAACCTGCGCGAGTCGATCGCCGGCCTGGGCTGAAGGCTGGGCGAGCAGCCTTGCTCGAGGCCGAACCGCGGAGGTCGCCGCCCTGCGGATGCGGTCGCGCCCTACGGCGGGGTCGGCTTCTTGTCGAGGTACTTGATCGCCACCACGCGGTTGCCCTTGGCGTTGTAGATCAGCTTATCCATCAGGTTCTTGATCAGATGGATGCCATAGCCGCCCAGGCGCTTGCCGCCGCGCTTGCGATGCTCGAGGTGGGCGAGCGGATCGATGCTCGGATCGGGGACCGCGTCGGGATCGAAGCCGGCGCCCTCGTCCTCGATATAGACGATGACCTTGCCCGGCAGGATGCGGCAGCCGAAGCGCACCTTCTTGGAGTGCTCGTTGTGGTTGCCCCACTCGATGGCATTGCGGCCGAGCTCCTCGAGCGACAGGCGGACCTCGCTGGCGGCCGGTTCGGGGATCTTGAACTTGTCGAGCAGGCCGAGGAAGCGGCGGTACTTGTAGAGGATCGATTCGTCGCTCTCGCCGGCGACCTCGAACCAGCCATGCGGGTCGTATTCGACCTCGATGACATTGCCCAGCAGCGGCATGTGCTGGAGCGCGTTGACCGCCGCCGCCAGGAGATCGTCGATGCCCACCGGCTTGACCAGGTAGTCGCAGGCGCCCTGGCGCAGGCAGCGGACGATCATCTCGTCCTGCCCGAGCGCGGTGAGCATGATGATCGCGGCCGGGTACTTGCGCTTGCGCAGCTCCCCCAGCAGGGCCTCGCCATCCATGCGCGGCATGATGATGTCGCACAGGATGAGGTGGAATGGCTCCTTGGCACTGGCGATCGCATCGAGCGCCTCGCGGCCATCGCTGGCAGTGACGATCTGCACGTCCGGACCGATCTCGGTGAGGGTCTCGGCGACATGCGCCTGCAGCGCCGGCATATCCTCGACCACCAGGATGCGGCTCGGCCGCGACTTGCTGCCAGGGGCCTGCCCTGAGACGGGGTGGATGCCAGAGGGACCGCTCATATCAGACCACCATCTCCGTTCCCGACCGCTCGCTTGCGGCCGCAGGGATCACCACGCGGAAGCGGCAGCCCTTGCCGATGTCGCTGTCGAGCTCGATGCGGCCGCCATGGCAGTCGACGATGCCCTTGACGATGGCCAAGCCGAGGCCGACGCCGTTCTGGGCGTAGCCGGCGCTGCGCTGGTAATAGGGGCGGAAGATCTGCTCGCGATCCTCGGCTGCGATCCCCGGACCGGTATCGGCGACCGAGAACCATGCCTCGGACGGGCCGGCATCCATGTCGATGGTGACCCGGCCTCCGGCACGCGAGAACTTGCGCGCATTGTCGACCAGGTTGGTGAGCAGCTGCAGGATGCGCCGGCGATCGATGAAGGCGGACTTCTGCTGGACCTTGGCCTGGAGAGGCCAATGGACATCGAGCTGGGCGGCTGCGAGCACGGGCTCGGTGGCGGCGCGCAGGTCATCGATGACATTCTGCAGCGGCACCGCCTCGCGGCGCAGCTGCAGGTGGCCGGACTCGATGCTGGAGAGGTCGAGGATCTCGTTGATCAGCGCGAGCAGGGCGTGGCCGTTGCGGTTGATGGCGCTGATGAACTCGCCGTGCTTCTTGTTCATCTTGCCGCCCACCTCGGCGATCATCAGATCGGAGAAGCCGATGATGCTGTTGAGCGGGGTGCGCAGATCATGGCTGACGCGGGCGAGGAATTCGGTCTTCATCTTGTCGAGCGCGAGCAGATGCCGGCGTTCGGTCTCGAGACGCTCGTTCTCGGCCAGCAGCGCCACATTGGCCTGCAGGACATCCAGGGTCACCGGATCACAAGGCTGGGTCACGAGCAGATGCTTCCTATGCCTGTACCACGCCGGGGCGGCGGACGTACGACGCAGTGTACACCACATCCCGGCATCTGTGCAAGGGCGCATCGGCGCAGCCTTGGCGCGCCGACGCGTCGGTCAGAGGAAGCTGACGAGGCTGGGTTCGTAGTCCTTCGGCGCCTGATAACCCATGAGGGCCAAGCAGGTTGCAGCGAGGTTCGCGAGCCCGGGCTTGGCGATCGAGGTATCCAGCCGGTATTCGCCCTTCTGCTGGGCATCGTAGATGATGGCCGGAACCGGGTTGAGGGTATGGCTGGTCTTGGCCTTGGGGCGGTCGTTCTCGTATTTGACCCCGCCCTTCCTGTCCATCTCGTACATCTCGTCGGCATTGCCATGGTCGGCGGTGACTATGGCGATGCCTCCCAGCTCCTTGATCGCCGGCAGCAGGCGGCCCAAGGCGAGGTCGACCACTTCGACGGCGATGCGCGCGGCGCGGTAGTCGCCGGTATGGCCGACCATGTCGCCATTGGCGTAGTTGAGGCGGGCGAAGCCGTAGGGCCGCTGGCGCAGCTCGGCGATCACCGCATCGGTGATCTCGGCCGCCTTCATCCACGGACGTTCGCTGAAGGAGACGCGGTCGCTGGGCACCTCGATGTACTTCTCCAGGGACTGGTCGAGGTAGCCGCTGCGGTTGCCATTCCAGAAGTAGGTCACGTGCCCGAACTTCTGCGTCTCAGAGCAGGCCAGCTGCTGGACGCCGGCGCTGACGAGGTATTCGCTCAGGGTGCGCTCGATCAGCGGCGGCACCACCAGGGTGCGGGGCGGCAGGTTGGTGTCGCCATCATAGGTCATCATGCCGGCGAAGCAGACCTGGGGGACGCGCTGGCGGGCGAAGGGCACCGCCTTGGCGTCCTGGCCGAGGAATGCCTTGCAGATCTCGATCGCCCTGTCGCCGCGGAAGTTGAAGAACACCACCGAATCGCCATCGACGATCGGTGCGAACGGCTTGCCGGCGCGCTCGACGATGAACGGCGGGAGGTCCTGATCGATGACCCCGGGCTTGGCGGCGCGCGCTGCGATGATCGCGGCGCTGGCGGAGGGGTATTGCGGGCCCTCGGCCAGGACGTGGGTCTTCCAGCCGCGCTCGACCATCGACCAGTCGGCCTCGTAGCGGTCCATGGTGATGCACATGCGCCCGCCGCCCGAGGCGATGCCGTAGGCCGGATCGACGCCCGCCAGCCAGGCCTCGAAGGGGCCAGTGTAGTCCAGCGCCGTGGTCTCGCCGACATCGCGTCCATCGAGCAGCGCATGCACCGCGACCTTGGCGACTCCGGCCTTCTTGGCGGCGACGATCATCGCCTTGAGGTGGTCGATGTGGCTGTGTACGTTGCCGTCGGAGAACAGGCCGATGAAGTGCAGCGTCGACTTCCTGGCGAGCGCATTGGCGACGATCTCCTTCCAGCCGCTCGAGGTGAACAGCGCCCCCGAGGCGATCGCCTGCTGCACCAGCTTGGCGCCCTGATCGAAGACCCGGCCAGCGCCGATGGCGTTGTGGCCGACCTCGGAGTTGCCCATGTCGGCGTCCGACGGCATGCCGACCGCGGTGCCGTGGGCGGCCAGCTTGGTCCACGGGCAGCTGGACATCAGCCCATCGAGGGTGGGCTTGTAGGCGGCACTGACCGCATTGCCGGCGTAATCAGGTCCCAGGCCGACACCGTCCATCACCACCACCACCACCGGTCCCCGGCGCGCGCCGTAGAAGCGGTTCTTCGTGAGGGTCAGGGACATGGGGGACCTCCGAGCAGTGCAGTGGCGTGGCGCGGGCGCAGCTTAGTGGCCGCATCGCCGTGACCAGCCCCAAACTCGGCAGGTCGCTTCACGCCGACGCCGTGGACGCGGTCGCCGGCTGACCGCACAGCGAAGGCGCACCGCGACCTGGCGCTCGAGCTGGGCTGTCCCGGCGATGCGCGGAAGCCGACGCATGGCTGCCTACGACCGGATGGCCGGATGCGCCTGCTGCGAGCTGGCCTAGGTCGGAGCCGCCGCCGAGGTGTCGGCTCAGCCGCCGTTGCCGGCCTGCTGGCCGAGGGTCTCGATGAGCTTGATCAGCGGCATGAACAGGGCGATGACGATGAAGCCGACCGCNNTGTCGGCGATCTTGATCAGCATCTTGTCCAGTTCGCCGGTCTCCTCACCGACCTTGATCATGTTGACCACGATGTCGTCGAACACCCCCGAGCGGCGCAAGGGCTCATTGATGGTCTCACCCTCCTTGACCGAATCGCGGACCGCCTGGATGGCGTTGCGCACGACGATGTTGGGAGTCGCCGACTTGGTGATGTCCAGGGCATCGAGGAAGCCCACGCCCGAGGTCACCAGGGTGCCGAGGGTGCGGGTGAAGCGCGCCACCGAGCTCTTCTTGATGATGTTTCCGAGCACCGGCATCTTCATCGCGACGCGGTCGATGAAGTTGCCGCCCTTCTCGGTATTGCGGAACAGCTTGAGGCCGACCACGAAGATGATGATGCCGATGATGATCATGTACCAGTAGTTGGCCATGAAGGTGCTGAAGCCGATCAGCGCCTCGGTGATGCCTGGCAGCGGGATGCCCAGCTCCTTGAAGATCTGCTCGAACTTGGGCACGATGAAGACCATGATGAAGGTGAGGATGGCCCCGGCTATGGTCATCACCGCCACTGGATAGATGAGGGCGCCGATGACCTTCTTCTTGAGCCGTTCGGCCTTTTCGCGGAACTCCGCCAGGCGGCGCAGGATCACATCCAGGGCGCCTGCCGTCTCGCCGGCCTTGACCAGGTTGGTGTAGAGCTTGTCCCAGATCTTGGGATGCCGGCTCATCGCCTCGCTGAGCATGGTACCGCTCTGCACATCGTCGGTCACCGCCCCGAGCGATTGCTTGAAGCGTCCCGGCCGCTGCATGTCGGTGAGGATCTGCAGCGACTGCACGATCGGCAGTCCTGCATCCTGGAGCGTCGAGAGCTGGCGGGTGAAGAGCGTCACGTGCGCATGCTTCACCCCGCCGCCGAACACCGAGCCCTTGTTCTTGGCGGCACCGCCGGCCGCCGACTTGGCGCTCTTGGCGCGCGCCTCCTTGACCTCGATCGGCAGGAAGCCCTGGCGCTTGATCGCGGCGATCGCCTCGACCTGGGAGATCGCCTCGATGGTGTCGGAGATCTCCTTGTTGGAGCGCTTATCATGGGCTTTGAACTGGAAGAGAGGCATGGCAGGCTCCTAGGAGATGGTCGTTCAGCGCATGATCCCGTGGATCAATCCTCTGTCGCAAGCGTCTCGCGGATGACTTCCTCGATGGTGGTCAGTCCGGCATAGATCTTCTGGATGCCGGCATCGCGCAGCGTGCGCATGCCGGCCCTCTGGGCGGCGATGCGGATCTGCGTCGCCGATGCGCGCGAGAGCACGAGCTCGCGCACCACATCATTGATGTCGAGCATCTCGAAGATCGCCGTGCGTCCCTTGTAGCCGGTGTTCTTGCACACCTCGCAGCCCTTGCCGTAGTAGAAGCGCTGGTTGGCGACATCGCGCGCCTTGATGCTGAGCGAGAGCAGCTCCTCCTCGCTCGGCTGGTAGGGCGCCTTGCACTTCAGGCAGATGGTGCGCACCAGGCGCTGGGCTACGATGGTCTCGAGCGTCGCCGCGAGCAGGAACGGTTCCAGGCCCATGTCGAGGAGGCGGGTGATCGCGGTCGGCGCATCATTGGTGTGCAGGGTGGTGAACACCAGGTGGCCGGTCAGCGAGGCCTCGATGGCGATCTTTGCGGTCTCCTGGTCGCGCACCTCGCCGATCAGCAGGATGTCCGGGTCCTGGCGCAGGATCGCGCGCAAGCACATGGCGAAGGAGCGGCCGGCCTCCTCGTCGACGGGCACCTGGATCAGGCCGTTGATCTCGTATTCCACCGGGTCCTCGGTGGTGATGATCTTCACCGAATCCTCGTTCACCGCGCTGAGCGCCGCGTAGAGCGTGGTGGTCTTCCCGGAACCGGTCGGTCCGGTGACCACGACGATGCCATTCGGCGCCTCGATGACCTCCTTGAAATGCGTCAGCATGTCGTCGGGGAAGCCGATCTTCTCGATGTCGAGGTTCACCACCGAACGGTCGAGGATGCGGATAACCACCGATTCGCCGAACATCGTCGGCAGGCTGCTGACGCGCAGGTCGACTTCGCGGTCGCCGATGCGCACGGGGATCTTACCGTCCTGGGGCATGCGCCGCTCGGAGATGTCGAGATGCGACATGACCTTGATGCGCGCCACCAGCGCCGGGGCGAGGGTCTTGGGCACCGGCAGCATCTCGTAGAGCACGCCATCGATGCGGTTGCGCACGCGGAAGGCATCCTCGAAGGGCTCGAAATGGATGTCCGAGGCCTGGGCCTTGACGCCGGTCAGCAGGATGAGGTTGAGCAGCTTGCGCACCGGTGCGGATTCCGCCGCTGCCGCGGCGTCGCTGGTGTCGATGCCGGCGAACTGGTTGATGTCGATCGAGAAGGTCTCCTGGCCGCCATGGCCGGAGGAGGCCTCCTCATCGCCGAGCGAATCGACGATCGCCTGGATCTGCTTCTGCTTCTCCTCGTTGGCGGCCTGGGCGTAGTACTGGGCCAGCGCCTCGTTGATCGAGCTCTCCGAGGTCAGGGCCGGGCGCACCTGGGCCACGCCGAGCATGAACTTGAGATCGTCGAGCGCGGCCAGGTTGTCGGGATCGGCGGTTGCGATCACCAACGTCTTGTCCTCCATGCGCACCGGGATGATGCGGTAGGAATTGGCGACATTGGCGGGCACCTTATCGATCAGCGCCTTCGGCAGCACCAGCCCGGACAGCTGCACCGGCTCGAGCCCGAGCAGCTGGGCGACGGCGTAGAGCACGGCATCCTCGCGCACGCCGCCATCGATGCACGCCTTGACGATCTCGACGCCATTCTTGCGATGCTCGTTGTAGATCTTCTGGGCGGTCGGCTGGTCGACCTCCTCCATCTTGTGCAGGCTCTTGAGCAGATCCTTGGCTTCGACGCGGATCACGGCATCACCTCGGGGCAACGGGGCGCCGCGATCGGGGACCGGGTCGGCCGGTCCGGGGCGGAGGGACGGGGAGGTGAGGAGCTCATGTCAGTGCCGTATCCCATCTTACGCTTTCGAGGCCGTAGCCGAACCGCCATCTTCCTGGACCTTGCGCTGCAGATACGGCTGGTCCTTGGCATAGCCCATCATCTGGGCGAAATCGATGCTACCGGCCTTGTAGAGGCGGAACAACCAGTCATCGAGCAAGATCATACCCTGGTTGGCGCTGGTCTGGATGGTCGAATCGATGCGGAAGCTCTTGTTCTCGCGGATGAGATTGGAGATAGCGGGGTTCATGATCATGATCTCGAAGGCGGCGATGCGGCCCTTGCCGTCGAGCTTGGGCACCAGCGCCTGCGAGATCACCGACACCAGGTTGCCGGCCAGCTGGGTTCGCACCATCTCCTGCTGGTTGGTCGGGAAGACGTCGATGATGCGGTCGACGGTGCGCGAGGCGCCGGTGGTGTGCAGGGTGCCGAAAACGAGGTGGCCGGTCTCGGCCGCTGAGATCGCCGAGCTGATGGTGGCGAGATCGCGCATTTCGCCGACCAGGATGACATCGGGGTCCTCGCGCAGGGCGCGGCGCAGGCCGTCCTCGAAGGATGGCACATCGATGTGCAGTTCGCGCTGGTTGACCACCGACTTCTTGTGGTTGTGGTAGTACTCGATCGGGTCCTCGATGGTGATGATGTGCATCTCCTCTTCCGAGTTGATGAAATCGATCATGGTCGCGAGGGTGGTGGATTTGCCCGAGCCGGTCGGTCCGGTCACCAGGA
>PLEW01000161.1 GCA_003136555.1 Planctomycetota bacterium
AGGACGACTCCTTCTCGTGGACGCGCGATGAATTGTCCATTGAGAAGGAGGCGCAACTCGATGGATTCTATGTGATCAGGACCAGTGTTCCGGCACAGCAGCTGAGTGCCGACGAGGCCGTCGCCGCATACAAGGACCTAGCCACGGTCGAACGAGCATTCCGCACGCTCAAAGGCGTCGATTTGAAAGTGAGGCCGATCCATCACCGCCTTGAGAAGCGGGTCCGGTCACATGTCTTCCTGTGCATGCTCGCCTACTACGTCGAATATCACATGCGCCAATGGCTCGCGCCCATCATCTTCCAGGATGATGATCGAGATGCGGCGGCGATGGCGCGCGCCGACATCGTGTCCCCGGCAGTGCGCTCTGATTCGGCCCATCATAAGATCGCCAGCAAGGTGACGCAGGACGGCATGCCGGTGCACAGCTTCCAATCCCTCATTGGGGACTTGGCGACTATTTCGCTCAACACCATCACGCCGAAAGGCAATTTGCCGAGCTTCACGATGGTGACGCGGCCAACGCCCCTGCAGAAAAGGGCCTTCGAGCTGATGGGCGTGGCTGCTCCCTGACGTTGTACCCAGTACGCAGACGGTGCGATTCAATGCCCGCAGGTACTTATGGCTTCAAGAAAATTAACTTCGGGCTAGTGGGTACCACGCTATAACCGCGCCGGTACCCTACGAAAACACATAAAATGACCAATTTCGCCGGTTTCGCCTGTGACCGACCCCCCTTAGGGGGCGCAGGACATTGCCGTGAGAAAAGGGCTCTCCCCCAAACTACAGGGGGTCTTGCGCCAATTACAGAAATTGACATGCTCCGCACTCCCGTGGCCGGATAAGTTCCACCCCGCAAGGGATGCCTCCGTAGGAGGCGGTCATGCTGGTTGAGGGCGGTTAGCTCAGTGGCTAGAGCATTCGCTTCACACGCGAGGGGTCGGGGGTTCAAATCCCTCACTGCCCACCACAACTGCAAACCCTGGTGCCCAAAGCACTTGGGTTTGTCGTTTCATAGGGATGTGCTGCAAGACATGCCTTTCCAATGACTTGCATCTAAAGACCCGCCCTGGGTAAGTCTATCTATATTATTAGCAGGCGTTAGAGCGTCGCTCCTGACGCAATATTCCATAACCGTACGTAGTATATATAGTTACGAAGATGGTATGCCAGTGGGCGCCGGGAATTATAACCATTTTGACGACCATGGGTGGCGACTGCACCCCATTTCTTGGATGCTATCATTACACAAGGGGAGAGATGTGGCAGGGGATCGGCGAGCTACATCATGAATACTAGACTTGATTGAATCCTATATTGTCCACCAATGCCCAACCAGATGCGCTATAAACACTTGGGATATAATTGATGGATAGGCTCGATGTCTAGGGGTTGTTATCAATGGGCTACGACGGGGTGACCTTGCCTAACACCCACGGGAGCATCGAGAGCGGCATCGCGCGTACCACAGAGACCCGACAGCAGCTGAGATTTGCGGTCACGCCTCGGGCGGGTGCTGAGCTGCGACTAGGGCGCTGACATGGTGGCGACGAAGGACGGACCCGGCGGGACCGTGACCGTCGACACCTTGGTCAGCGTGCCCTGCTCCTGATCTATGCGGTAGAGAGTCACATGATCGGCGCGCTGGCTGGCCACCAGGACCAGGCTCTGGCTGGGATCGATGGAGAAGTGCCGGGGTTCCTTCACGTCCCCACCGCCATTCTCATAGGCGATGAAGGTCGGCTTGCCGCTGACGGGGTCGAGACGGTAGATCACCAGGCTGTCGTGCCCGCGGTTGGAGGCATAGAGGAACTTGCCGGAACCGACGACGGCGATTTCGGCGGTATTGTTGCGCTTGCCGGAGGCCTTGAATTCGGCCGGCAGGGTGGTGACTACATCGATGGGTGCGAGGGTGCCCCTGGCGGCGTCATAGGTGTAGGTGGTGAGGCTGCCGTTCAGCTCATTGATGCCATAGGCGAAGGTACGCTTCGGATTGAAGGCGAGATGACGCGGACCAGCGCCCTTGTCGGTCGAGACGCTTGCAGGCTGATTGGGGGTGAGCATCCCGGTTTTGGCATCGAAGCGGTATTGGGCGATCCAATCGGAGCCGAGGCAGGGTACGAACAGGTAGGCGCCGGAGTCATCCCACAGCGCCTCATGGGCGTTCTTGCCGGGCAGTTCGACGTCGACCGGCGCGCCCAGGCTGCCATCGTCCTTGATCGGCAGGATGGCGACATGCCCGCTGCCATAATTGGCGGTAGCGAGCCATTTGCCGCTCGGATGCACGGAGAGGTGGCAGGTGCCCTTGCCGCCGGCAGTCTCATCATTGAGCTTCGTCAGGGCGCCGGTCTCGGGATTGACCGAGAAGGAAAGGATGCGGCCGGTGGGGTCGCTCTCATTCAGGGCGTAGACGAAGCGGTGGTTGGGGCTCCAAGCCAGGAACGAGGGATTCTTCCCGCCCGGCGAGGTGCTCAGCGGGGTCAGGGTCCCGGCTGCGGCATCCAGGGTGAAGCAGCTGATGGTGGGGCTGTAGCCGGAGACGTAGACGAATTGCGCATGGCCGCTGCCCCCCTCGGCGACGTCGGCCCGCGATGAACAGCCGATCACGATCGCGCATGCGGCGGCCAGCAGGGTGAGGGGAGAGGTGAAAGCGCTGGCCATGGTCGGCTCCTGGTGCGCCAAAGAGCGCCAGCGAACCCTAAGCGCGGACCCTGATGCCGCAAGTCGACGACGCCCATTGCGCCGCTGGGCGCGGCAGACGCCGCATCCCGCTGCTGGGCGGGCCCGGCCGGCGCCAGCATCGGAGATGCGGCGGGAGTACGCACCATCTGCACAGGACCTGAGTACCTCTGTCAGACCACGACCTGCGCTTGCCCACGCCCGGTCGGCTGGACACTCTCTGCCATGCAGGCATGGCGGAGCTGCGTCCATCAAGGCTCGTCATGACCCGCGGTCGCCGCTGGCTGATCGTGCTCGTGGTGCTGCTACTGCTCGCAGGAGGTGGGGCAGGCGGAGTGTGGTGGGCCCTGAATACCAACCAGCTGGGCAGGCTGATCGAGGACGGCTTCTCCATCCGACCTCTGCCGGGCGTCCTGCATGTGGCGAAGACCGAGGTGCATGGCGTGCGTGAGGTGGTGCTCAGCGGCATCTCGCTATCGGCCTTCACCGGCGCAGCGCCGGTGGTCACGGTCAACCGCCTGGTCATCTCAGGGGAGCTGTGGCGAGGCGATGTCGACATCGTGCGTGCCGAGGGCATCCACGTATCGCTGACCGCGGACAACCTCACCTACGTGCACGACCTGATCCGGGCCGAGGTCGCGCACAAGAACCCGGATCCACCGAGTCTGCTGCGCATCATCGCAGAGGATTCCGATGTGGCGGTGGATGGCAAGCCATTCCTCGTCCAGGCCAACGCGGCGATCGATGCCGTGGGGCCGGTGGTGACGGTCGACGGTACAGCGCTCGCAGGCACGCCGGGCGAGAAGCTATGGTTCACCATGTCGACCGAGGGCAAGGCCGGCGATCTGCACTACCGCCTCGGCCTCAAGCCCGGCGAAAAGCAGGGACAGATCGTTGTCAAGCAGTGGTACGACCGCCTGGCGGAGCTCAAGCTGCTGCCCGCCATGCCGGACGAGACCGTGCCATGGCTGCCTGAGCGCGTCGACGGCGCAGGCTCCACGGTGATTGCCCAGGACGACTGGGAGCACTTCACCGGCGACCTGCATGCGACCTGGAAGGGTGGCCAGGGCCAGGCGGCCATGCGCCTCAACCGCCAGACCCTGGTGCTCGACAAGCTGACGGTCAAGGACGCGGCCGCGGGCGAGCTGGAGGGCGGCCTCGAGCTCGGGCTCGACAGCCATCTGCTCGAGGTCTCAGCGGTGCACTGGCACCCCGGGCCCAAGGTGCCGATCCCCAAGCAGGTGCCCACCGATGACGTGCTCAGCGTCCTGCCCCAGGCCAAGCTGCGGGCGCAATCGATCCCGGAGGGCTGGCGGTTGAGCCTGGAGCTCACAGGCACCGGCAAGGCCGTCCTCGCGTGGTCGCCCGGACTGCTGTTCGTCATCGAAGGCGCCAACGTGCCACTGTCTCTGCTGCAGAAGTTCCTGCCCGAGGATGTCACCCTCGCCGCCGGCCGTGCCCTCAAGCTGCACGTGGTCCTCGACCATGGGCGCCTGGAGGACTTCTATGCCGAGGTCGAGCAGACGCGCGTGCTCTGGCGCGGCTGGGGACTGGGCACGGTCGATGGCAAGATCACCGCCAAGCCCGCGCCGGGCGGCGGCTATGATGCCGAAGTGGTGCTGCCATCGATGGGCAGGATGCGCTATGTCGGCGGCGCGACCGCCGGCACAATCCAGGTCGATCTCACCGCCGCCGAGGCGCTGATGGTGCGCCTCAAGGGCCCATCCAACCTGCCGGATCTTCGCGGCGCCATAGCCTTCACCGCCCAGGTGCGGCTCGATGGCGATGCGGTGGTCGGCCACCTGGAGACCGCGCGCCTCGCCGCCCTGGTGCTGCCGGACCGCATCAAGCAGCTCGATGCCACCATCCATGGCGACTTCACCCTGAAGGCCGAGGGCGTCAGGGCCCACCTGCTCGGCCAGCTGGCCAGCGGTTCGGTGCTCATCCCCGGCTCGTGGCTCGATCTGGCCCGGCACCGCCCGATCTTCAATGCCACCTTCGCGGTCAAGGCGGGGAACATCGAGGCCGAGGATGTCCTGGTGCGCGCCACCGATGAGCATGGGGAGCCGCTGGCGGACGGCTACTCGGCCGGCCTGCATGGCAGCTTCTCAACCACTGATCTGGCCGGCACCATCACCGGCGTGGTCGATCATGCCGATCTCGCCTGGCTGACCTCCAGCGCCCTGATCCCGGTGCCCGATGGCCATCTCCATGGCCAATGCGCGGTGACCTTCACCGCCCTGCTGTCGCCCCAGGGCATCAGCCGCGTGGACGGCTACTTCCTGCCCCTCGACGCCGATCTGACCCTGGGTCCATCACTGCGCGCCAGCGGCATCAATGGCGCGGTGAAGTTCCGCCTCGCACGCGCCGAGGACGCCAAACCGTCGGATGCCAAGCGCTAAATGCCGCCTAGTGCGAGCGGCCGCGTCGGGGGTGCTGACCGCATGCGTTGCGATGGCGGCCCGGTGCGCAAGACTGGCGGCTGCTGAGGACCCGCATGCTGCAACCCCTGACCACCCAGGCCGAGGCCGAGGCGCTGATAGCCTCTGCGACCCCAGCATGGCTGCTGAAGCACTCGGATACCTGCGGCATCAGCCAGGTCGCCCTGGAGGAGGTCGAGGCCTACCTCGCCGGCCATCACGACGCCCGTGCGGGCATCATCGTGGTGCAGACCCAGCGCCCGCTCTCCACCTGGCTGGCGGCTCGCCTGCAACGCGTGCACCAGAGCCCGCAGCTGTTTCTGCTCAAGGAGGGCGCGGTGCGCTGGAGCGCCAGTCACTACTCCATCACCGCGGCGGCGATGGAACGTGCAGCGGCCGACGAGCAGCCGAGCCGGTCCGGACGCTGAACGCATGCATGTGGTCTACCTGCATGGCTTCGGCTCGGGCCCCAAGACCGCCAAGGGGACGGCGATCGGCAAGCGGCTGGCGGCGACAGTGAGCTCCTACGCCATTCCGGATCTGGAAGCCGGCGATTTCCGTTCCCTGACCATGGATCGGATCTTCGAGCGCACCAGCGCGCACATCGCTGCCCTGCCCGCCGACGGCGAACCGGTGCTGGTCATCGGATCGAGCCTCGGCGGCTTCGCCGCCGCCCAGCTCGCAGTCCTGGGGCGCATGCCGCGTACCGCCGGGTTGCTGCTCATCGCCCCAGCCTTCGGCTTCCCTGAGCGCTGGAGCGAGATCCTCGGAGAGCAGGGCATCGCCGACTGGCGGGCCACCGGCGAGCGCCTGTTCTACCACCATGCCGCAGAGCGCGAGCTGCCGCTGTCGGTCGGCTTCCTCGAGAGCTGCCTGGCTCTGCCGTCGGTGCCGCTGCCGCCGGAGATCCCGGTGGTGATCGTCCACGGGCGACGTGATGAGACCGTCGATTGGCGCTGGAGCCGGCGCTATGCCGAGCAGGAGGGGCACATCGAGTTCCATCTCATCGATGGCGACCACCGGCTCACCGAGCCGCGCCACGAGGACCTCATCTGCTGGTGCGCCAGCGACCTGATCACGCGCCTGGGCTGACGCGAGCTCAGCTGCCGGGTGGCGTAGCGGGTGCGGGCAGAGCATCCATCAGCGCCCGCCACGACTGCGGCAGGTGCTTCTCTGCGGTGGCGATGGTGATGAGCGTGACGCTGGCGCGCCCGCGCGGCTGCCAGGCGATGGGGAAGTCGGCGTCGATGTGGCCTGTGAAGGCCACCACCACCGGGATGCCGAGGGCGGCGGCGAGATGGTGGCCGACGCTGTCGTAGCTGACCGCCAGGCTGGAGCAGGCGCAGCCGGCGGCCCAGCCGGCGATGGAACCATGGAAGCGCACCACCTCGGCATCCTGCAGCGACCCGGCAATGATCTGATCGGTGCCCAGGCCCAGGCCGGCACCGCTCTCATCGAGGTCGATGGCTCGCCAGCCGAGCGCCTGCAGCAGGCTGTCGCTGTTGGCCAATTCCTCGGCTCCGAAGCCGCGGTCCAGCAGCACGCGCCAGCCGCGTGCACGCAGGCGCGCCAAGAGGGCCACTTCGGCGGCGCGCGGCAGCGCCTTGGCGGGATTGCCGCCATGATCGAGCTTGACCGCTACCAGCGGCCGTGGACCCAAAGCCGCCGCCAGGCGCTCGTGCAGGGCGCGGGTGCGCTCATCGAAGCCGAGCGCCGGCAGCGCAGCAGGATCTGGCGGGCAGCCGAGCCGTGCGCACAGCCAGCGGTCGAATAGCACGCTGAGGCTGAGCGCCGGCTGGTTCTCGGGCTGCAGATTCTCCCATAGCAGGTAGCGGTCCTGATCATGGCACACCGGCAGCACGCCGAGCTGATCCAGGCGCGAATCGGGTGCGAGCACCAGCTGGGCCGCTTCGGCATGCAGCGCGTCGAGCAGCGATAGCCAGCTCGAGAGCCGTTCGCGCAGCGGTCCGCGGCGGGCATACGACAAGGGCCGGACGCGCACCTGCGGCAGGCCATTGAAGAGCCCGCTGAGCTTGCCGTCGCCCAATAGCACCAGCTCGGCCTGGGGAAAGCGCTGGTGCAGGCGCTGGAGCGCAAGGCTGGTGAGCAGGATGTCGGCGCCGATCGTCACCCGGCTGAGCACCACGACTCGGCTTACCGGACCGGCCGGCAGCTGGCCGGAGAGCGAGCGCGCTTGGCGGTAGCGCGCCTCGAGGCCGGCGAGGGTGCTGACCTGGACCTCGGCCAGCGCCGCCAGGAGCGCGGGGACGCGCATGGCGACGCGCCAGACGATGCGTGCCATCAGATGGGCGTACAGCGCCCGGCCCGCCGGTGTGAAGCCGTCATTGAGCGGCTCGACCACGCCGGCGAAGAGCGCCGAGAGGCCCTCTGAGCGCAGCACCGGGTCATCGCTGTCGGCGGCATCGACGAGCGCCTCGGCGGCGCGGTGCAGGGGATGGTCCTCCGGCATGCGCTCCAGGGCGCTCTCGACCTCGGCGAGGCGCCGTCCGCCCAGCCACTCGATGATCAGCTGGGCATGGGAGCGGGCAGGTGCGGCGGGTTGCGAAGGCATCGCTGGCATGGTGGCGGACGGTCCCGCCCCGCAAGGGCGAGGCGTCCTGCTACAGTCCGGAACGCTCGATCAGCAGCTCGGCGAGCCGATCATGCGGGCCGAGGGCTGCGCCGATCGCATAGGTGACCCTGGGATGGGCGGCGGCGGCCTCGGCCACCAGGCGCGGGACATCGCGGCTGAGGTGGCGGCCCGCGGCGAGCAGGTAGGGCATGACCACGATATGGGTCGCCCCGCGGGCGATCAGGCCGGCGAAGCCGCCGGCGATATCGGGCTGGGCGATCTCCATATGGCAGCTGGCCACCAGATCGTTCGGCCGTAGACGCTGCACCCGGGCCGCCATGTCGAGCAGCTGGTCGTTGGCATCGGCCTGGCGGCTGCCGTGATCGACGAGGAGCAGGCCGAGCATGACGCAGGGTAGGGGCCCAGCGACCCAGGCCAATGGCCAGGGAGGGGTGGGCACGGGACGGCTTTTCGATTCCGCCGGCTGGCCATGCGCAGACAACCTGGCATGGCCATCTATCTCGACTTCAATGCCACCGCCCCGCTCCTGGCGAGCGCCCGTGCCGCCTGGCTCGCGGCCCAGGACAGCGCCTGGGGCAATCCCAGCTCCATCCATGCTTCCGGCCAGCAGGCCCGCCATCAGCTCGACCAGGCCAAGGCGCGCATCTCCGCACTGCTGGGATGCCGCCCAGCGGAGTTGATCGTAACCAGCGGCGGCAGCGAGGCCAACGCGCTGGCCATCCACGCGGCGCTGGCCGGCATTGCCGCTCCGGCCGAGATCCTGGCCTCGGCCATCGAGCACAGCTCGGTGCTGCGCAATGCCGAGCGCGCCGCGAGGGTCCGCCGCATCGGCGTCGATGCCGAGGGGCGGATGCTGCAGGATGAGCTGGTCGGGGCGCTCACCACGCAGACCCGCCTGGTCTGCATCCAGTTCGCCAACAATGAAGTGGGCACGCTGCAGGACGCTGCCATCCTGTCAGCGCGGGTGCGCGCGCAGGCCCCCCACGCCCGCATCCTCCTCGACTGCTGCCAGGGGGCGGGCAAGAAGCGCATCGATCTGCGCAGCTTGGATGTCGACTTCGCCTCCATTGCCGGACACAAGTTCGGCGCCCCCAAGGGCGTGGGGCTGCTCTATGCGCGCACGGGGGTGGCGGTCGATGCGCTGATCGCCGGCGGACGGCAGCAGCAGGATCGCCGCAGCGGCAGCGAGGATGCGGCAGCTGTCTGCGCCCTCGCCGCCGCCCTCGCCGAGAGCCTGGCCCATGCCGAGGCCGAGGATGGCCGACAGCGGGCGCTCCTCGAGGCGTGCTGGGATGGCGTGCACCGCGTGCTGCCCGAGGCACGCTGGCTGGCCGCCGGGGCCGCGCGCCTGGCCAATACCATGAGCCTGGCCCATCCCGGGGTGGTCAACGAGCACCTGGTGGCGCGACTGGATCTCGCCGGCTTCGAGGTCTCGACCGGTGCGGCGTGCATGGCCGGTCGGGGCGAGCCCAGCCATGTTATCGCCGCGCTCGGCCTGGAGCGCGAGCTTGCACGCAGCGTCATCCGCATCTCGATCGGCCCGCAGACCACGGCTGAGGAGCTCGCGCTGTTCGTCGCCGCCTATGTACGCGAGGTCAGGGAGCTTGTAAGCGTCCATCCTGGACCCGCATCGACTGGCCGCGACCGGTAGGCATCCAGTGCATCTGCGCCGCCAGGCCACGGGGCGGTCCGGGCATCAACGGCCGGTGTGCCCGACCTCGAAATCCTCGTGCTTATCCGGTCCTTCGCCGCGCACATAGCCCTTGAGCAGCTTGATGAACTTGGCCCGCCGTGCCGGCGACATGCGCTTGAACAGGTTGTTGACCAGGATCGCCACCGAGTCGTCGCTCTCCTCGCCCTTGCGCAGCGGGATCTCCGCCCGGCCCATGGTGCGGTGCCCGCCGGCGGACCCGAGCTTGGCGAAGGCGAGGGACGCGCGCTTGCCCACGTTCTGGTGGTGGCCGTCGCCGCGGAAGATCACCACCAGCTTGCCGTCCACCACCCCGGCGCAGACGGCCCAGTTGATGCCGTGGGTCAGGAGCACCAGATCGGCGACCTGCACCATGATGTCCGGGGTCGGGACCTCGCCGAAATGGATCAGGATCAGGTCGCGGAATACCACCCGATGGCTGATGCCCCAGGCGATGTAGTCGAGGACCGACATCGGCACTTGCGATTTGTCCAGGCGGGCGAGGAAGTGGTGGTCGGCGAGCGGGTGCAGGACGTCGAAGGCGCGGATGTCGGCCGGCCCGGCATTGCGGTTGAGATCGTCGGTATCGCTGGTCAGCCCATAGAGCAGGGCGGTGGCCACCGGCCTGCTGATCGCCAGGTCGGCCTCGACCAGATACTCGGTCAGGATCGACGAGGTCGAGCCGTATCCTTCGCGCAGATCGAGGAAGGCGGCGGTGGTGTCCTCGCGGCGCGGGTGGTGATCGATGACCACCTGGGCGTTCGGCGGCCTGTCCCGCCAGAATCCCGGCTGGGCGTCGACCACCGCGATCAGGTCGGCGGACTCCAGTTCGTCCTCCTTGAGCCGCTCGATGCCGTACTTCAGGTAGTTGATCAGCAATTTGTTCTGATAGCGCTGGACCTCGCCGGTGTAGCGGATCTGCGCTGTCGCGCCGGCATGGCGCCATATCGATGCCAGACCCAGCGCCGCGCCGATGGCATCGGGGTCGGGGTCGCTGTACATCAGAATGAAGGGCTGGCGTGCAGCGCGTGCCAGGTCCATCAGCGTGTCGACGCGCTTCAGGGCGGCGAAGCGCCTGAGCACCTGCCTGCGGTTCGCCGCCGGCGAGGGCATCAGGCTGAGGAAGCCCTTGGCCAGGCTGCGTCGGCGCTGCTCGCTCCCGAGCCAGAAGATCGCCACCGTGGGGGGCAGCCATCCCTTGATGCGCAGCGATTCCTCCTCGGTCTCGGCAGCGATGAAGTAGGGGGGCTCGGGGAGATCCGCTGGGCGCTGCTGGTAGCCGCCCGGGACCACCGTCACATGCACACCGGGATAGGGGGCGAGCTGGTGCTCGAGGTCGGCCTTGCTGGTATAGACGCGCACCTGGATGGAACCGCCGACGAAGAACCCCACGGTCGGCACGATTTGACTGTGGTGGCCGATGATCGTAACTTGGCGCGGAGCGACCGGGCCGATAGGTGCACTTGGGCCCATGGAGGGTGCAGGGTAATGCCCCCGACCCGCCTATGCAAACGGCGTGGCCAGCGATCCCCAGCACCGCGACGAGGAGGAACCGATGCCTGAAATTCAATCTAAACTTCCATTTGATAATGACTTATTCGATCTTCTCGTGTGTCCGGAGGCACGTGTTCCGCTCAAATTCGTCGAAGGCCGGCTGGTGTCGACCGATCACGCGACGCGGCGGGCCTATAGGGTCGACCAGGGCATCCCGGTGATGCTCCTGGAGGAGTCGAGCAGTCTTCCGGTTGACGAATGGACCCGACTGATGGCCCAGGACGGTCCAGTCGGGGGCGGTATCGCCGCGCTGCGGGTGCGTCATGGCCACCCGGGGTCGTGACGCGCTCTCGGGCCACCCTGCTCTGGCATCGCGGCCAGGGAGCGCCCCATATCGACCTGATCCTGGGTGCTGGTGCCCGCTGTCCGACCCTCAGCCTGATCTGTCGGGCGGGTCTTGTGCACGCATCCTGGCGGCCGGATCACCGTCGGAGGTATCTGACCTATGCCGGTCCCCTGACCGGTAATCGAGGATCTGTCAGTCGCTTATGGACTGGCATCGCACAGTGGTGGAAGGTCCAGCAGCAGGCGCAGGTAGTCTTGGATGAGCTTGGTACGTTGGTGGTGCACCGGCATGGGGTTGTCCATCGCCCGCCAGCACGGAGACTGGGAGCTTCATGGATAGCGGCAATACGGATCTTGAGACGACTACCGCGGGTCCAGCCACCAGCGACGTCCTGCGGCGTCGCAACATGCACGAGGCCGCCTTCGAAGCGACGTTGAAGGAAGTCTTCCTCAGCCAGCAGATCCAGCTCGTCGAGCCGATCGCCAAGGCCAGCAAGGAGACCGTCGTATACGGCGGTTTCTACCACGGCGAAGAGGTCGCGGTCAAAGTCTTCGTGCCGGCGGTCGAGGACCTCGAGGACGCCATCGCCGCCTTCGGCGCCTTCAAGGTCGAATGCGAGAAGACCATGATCCTCTCGCGCCGCTCCAAGTCGATCCTGCAGGTCATCGAATACGGCGACGCCGACATGCCCAAGGACCTGCCGAGCGAACTGAAGGAGTTCTTCCCGGTCCACCTGCTGCCCTTCATGATCACCGAGCGGGCGCGCTTCGGTTCGCTCGACCGGGTGTTCAAGGGGCGCCGCCATTTGCCAGGCTTCGATCGCGCCAGCCTCCTCGAGGCGGTGGCACGCGCCACCGACGGCATCAAGGAGGCGCACGACCACCAGGTGGCGCATCGCGACATCAAGCCGCAGAACATCCTGATCTTCGCCCCCGGTCAGGGGAAGATCGCCGACTTCGGCATCGCCCGCTGGCGTTCACGCCGGTCGAGCAAGGAGGCAGTGCTGCTGACGCCGAAGTACTCCAGTCCCGAGCAGGCGTTCTACGCCCTGACCGGCGAGCGCGAGACCCTGGTGGACATGCGCGGCGACATCTACAGCTGGGCGATCCTGGTCTACGAGGTGGTGACTGGCAACCACCCCTTCGCCTGGGCGATCAAGGGCATCAAGGATCCCATGGTCAGCCAGCGCACCCTGCTCAAGGCGATCGCTGCCAACGATCGCCGCGGTTTCCTGCCCACCGGCGACATCACCTTCGATTCCCTGGTGTTCAACTGCACCTGCGACCTCAAGCACCGCGTCGGCGACATCGCGCTCGCCAACAAGGTGCTGCGGCAGTTCACCCAACGGATCAAGATGGAAGACCAGGGCGCAGACACCCTGAGCGGCACCCAGGCGTTGCCGCTCCCCATCCCGCTGCCGCGCCGCTACTAGCCCGAAGTTAATTTTCTT
>PLEW01000030.1 GCA_003136555.1 Planctomycetota bacterium
GTTGTGGGCGAAGCCCACATTGGGGTTTGTACCATCAGGTTTCGGATTCGCAGGAGTCGGTAGCCCACCCGTATTGGTTCCCTGCGCATTTACCCCACCATACCATGGATTACCGGGCCAAGGGCTTTGGCCATTTGTAGGATTGGGATTGTTAGGGCGGTCATTTTCACCGGGTTGGTTTCCGCTTGGTGGATTGGGATTGCTTGACGCTCCAATACCATTGGCTGGAAGGTTATTCCAAGCACCGTTGTCGAATCTCCATGGTCCATCAGGAGAGCGCCCAGTCTGTTGGCTCCAGCCAAAATCCTTACAACAGCACTTCTTGCTGGGATCCTTCACGAAACTAAGTGTGATTTGCGGGGGGGTCGCGCCATTGGAGATGTTGACAGTAACGGTCCCACAATTCACTGGGTATGTTTCATTTCCAGCCGGATCAACTAGATTCGGAATCAAGTATGCAATATATAGGTTGAAGCCATTTGGATAGCCGTCTTTGCCAGCTGGAACCATTTTCCTTTTTCGGTACTGATCTCTTCCAATAAACCTTCCCAGGCTCCCCGAATACATCCTCGCCCTAAAGTACCACAGTCCGCTTTCCCCATCCAAGTACCGCCCCGTGAACCCAACCTGGTTCCCGTAAGCGGAGCCCGCCCTGACCGTCACGCTATCCGCCGCCAGCACGACCGGCTGGCCATAACTATCGTTCCGACATTGGCGGTGATCCAGTTCGACTGGAAGACCAGATCATTAGGCACATTTGGATTGCTGCCCCCTGGGGCGACAATCTGCCGCCCAAAGGCATCGCGCACATAGGAAATCTGGACATTCTGATTGGCATCGGTGACCTTGGCGACGGAACCCTGGTGATCCATGTGGACGTATTGGAAAACTTGGGTGGGGAGAAACCAGATGCTTGAGCGCCTATTGATACCAAATGGTCGGTGGAAGTTAGGATACAAACTTCCACCCGATCGTCGTGTCTTCTACCGGATAGACTGTGACTATCCCATATTCCTTGCAGTATTGGATAAGAAAAACTTTGTCATAAGCGAAAATCCGAATGATTCGTTTGTGGCATATGGAGGTGGCCAAGCTGTTCGGCACCAATACCAAGAGCTTATACTGCCGATCACTTTCGATGGAGACACGGTATACTACGTGATCCATAATGAGAATCCCATGCCCGCAAAAGTAAAATTTGAGGCGGGTGGATTCCTGAATATGCCATCAAGTAGTTTGCTAAATTATCCGTCTTCGATGACACCACCAACTAGCGCTTCAAGATGATCTAAAAAAATTCAAACATCTGCTACGTCGTCTCCCCCGCCGCTCCCCCATCCGCTTCGATCACCAAGGGAGCATGGGGGAAATAGCGGAAGTTCAATCGGTCGCGAAAAACCTTACTTTTTATCAGTATTCTCATCTATTGTCCAGTCATTGATTGATTTTGCAGAATAATGCCACTTTTTCATATTCCCATTGCCCTCGTCACATATTGCCGCCTGCATACTGTCTGTCATATAAAAGAATTGCACGCGAGCTTTCGCTACATGTTCAAATACCTGCACCCATTTTTTCTCGGAGTTCTCTCTAAATATCAATGATTGGAGACCTGTACCCCATTCATTATACACTACGAGCTCTGGTATTTTCTTACGGCCTAGTGATAGGAACTCGGCTGTTAGGAAGAATTGCTGCCCTACCTTAAATTTGATCCGTTGGGAAGATTCTCCGTCCGATACTTCCAGTACTTCCAAGAATTTATCGTCTTTTGTTACTTTAGCGGTACATGAATCCGATTTGCAGAAGAACAGAAGATCTTCAGAGGCACTGCATATATACGAGAATATCGCAATGACAAATAAGATTCTACTTGCCATGAGTCACCGTCGCAAGTGCTTGCATGATTTGACTGGCAGTGTCAGGATTTGCCGCTGCATTAGCTAAATCAGTATAGCTTCCGCCTCCTGCAATTCCGGCAATCGCCGTAGCTGCATTGATAACGCTGTCAGCGTAATCAGCACCTTCACCATAGTTAGCTACACCTTGTCTTAGAGAATCACCAGCAGAGGCAATCTTATCAAGTAATCCAAAGAGATTGGCAGCGCCGGACCGGATACCCCTAACACGGCGACGATCACCTGCGGCACTCCGCGACCGGCCTGGTTGCCACCAGGCGCGGGGCGGGGCATGGTCTCGAGATTGTGTGATCGTCATGTGGGGACACTCCGCGCGCGTGCTCTGGGTATTTCCCACGCGCTGATGCTCTCAGCCAAATTGTGTGCTGGACTACGGGCCTCTACACTGGCGGATCATGGGAACCTGCTGAAGGAGGTGAAGCAATAACTAGCCCGATGGCGATCTCCGGCATGGCCACGTCGTATTCAGCCTTCAGATGACCCGGGACCAGGCGCAGGTAGATTTTGGTGGTGTCGATGTCGCTATGGCCCAGGAACTGCTGGATATAACGTATGTCCGCACCACGCCTCAGTAAATGGACGGCAATGGAGTGCCGCAACAGATGCGGATGCACACGCGGTGCGTCAGGCCCCCTGGCTTTTCTCAGGTTCCGAAACCACTCATTAATGGTGAAGATCTTCAAGCGACGGCCTTCATAGGTACTGATGAAGAGGGCCCCATCGTCCACTCCACGCACCAGCTGTCGACGCACCGCGAGATAATCCTTCACCGCGGCCAAGGCCGTTGGCATGACCGGCATCAGGCGATCCTGAGATCCTTTTCCTTGACGGACGTGGAGGGTCCGCCGCATGAGGTCGATGTCATCGACATCCAGGCCCACACACTCGGCTCGCCTGAGACCACACCCATAGAGCAGCTCCAGCATACAGCAATTTCGCAGGTCGGTCACCGTTCCCCGGGGAAGGCTGTCGAACAGTGCCTGGACTTCGGCCTCAGAGAGCGGGTCCAACGGCAGTGGGGCCTCACCATCATGGGGGACCGGGAGCGTCCGTGATGGGCACGCCACAATGCGACCCTCCTCCTGCAGCCATCTGAAGAACTGTCGCATCGTTTGGGCGACATGGATACGTGAGTGCTGGGCACGGCCTCGCTCAAAGAGATGTTGCATATAGGCATCGAGATCGGCCGGGAGAACATCCGCACAACGACGACAGCCACGTCGGCGCAGAAATACGACCATGCTGGCAAGGTCGTGCTTGCGACTCTGCACTGTCGCAACAGCCCAGCCTTCCGTCTGGCCGTGTCGCAGAAAGCGTTCCACGTCCATGCGCATGGTTCAGGCCCTCGGGTGAGCGGCGCGACAGACCTGACGCAGGTCTTCGACCGGGATCGGTGTATAGCGAGCAGTACTGGAGAGCTTCCGGTGTAGCATCAATTCATTGACACTCCGGATATCGCAGCCGTTTGAGAACAGCAGGGTGGCAAAAGAGACGCGCAGCGACTGCCAGGTGATGCGTTTCCCGGGCAGCTCGATAAGGTCAGGGTTCTCGGCAATCGTCCGTCTTATCACCTTCGGCATGATAGCGCTCATCGCCCCGCGACCGCACGGCCCTCCCTTCATGCTGATAAACAACTCTGGAATTGGATCCTTGACCAGGTTCGGACGTGCCCGTTCGATGTAGAGGTGCAGCACCTCGATCGCCCAGCCCGCCAGCGGGAGGATGCGCCCGGTCTGACCCTTTTCGTACTCGATGCGGAGCTCACGGCGCTCCAGATTGACGTGGTCGAGGCAGAGCCCGCGTACTCCCATGGACCGTCGACCCGAGGCCAGGCAGACTGCGAGCATGGCCAGATTGCGCACGTGGAGCGTCCAATTCCACGATCCCTCGGCATGGTCACCAATCATACGGGCCTGGGTCTGAAGCATCGCGGTTGCCTCCTGAAGCGAGAGGTGCTGGCGCACGACGACACGCGACGTCGGCACACGCAGTGACAAGGTGCGTGCTGGCCTGGTCACGATGATACCTCGGGCTTCGAGCCACTGGTAAAACGATGATACCTCGCTGATGATTCGTCCCTGCGTGGTTCGTTTGTACGGAGTGCCTTTAGGCGTGCGATGCTCGGTGACGATGTACTCCTGGTACCCCCGCAGTTGCTGGGTGGTGACCGCGAGCGGCTCGATGCCGTGACGCGCCAGGTAGCGGGAGAGATTGCGCAAGGCTCCACGCATCGTCTGGGCCGTGTTTGGGCGACCGCGCAGCTCATGGTAGGCCAGGAAATCCTCCATGGCCAGACACAGCGCAGGTACGGCTGAATGCGAACTACACGTACGATCCGGAGCACCGAGTGTTTCCGATCGTGCGGGAGAGGACTTGGCATCGTATCCATCGAACTCCTGAAGTGCCTGAGAGTTCGCACGTGCTACGGCACCCTCAGACGCATCACGCGTGACGGATTCAGTGCGGACCACCCCAGGGTTGTCCACCATCGTTCTATCCTGCGTCTGCATGCGAATCTCCATCGATTATTGGCGTGTCCTGATTACTGGGCGTAGGATCCACCGGGCAGTGTGAGCCGACCGGCTTCAGTGCGATCTCGCCGGTGCGGGCGAACACCTCTGCTCGGGCACTCAGCTCAAAGCGACGCTTCCGACCGCGGACACTGTCGAGGTAGCCGTAGGCCTGCAGCTCCTGGAGGGCATAGCGGAACTGCGGGCTCGACCAATCCGGCAGAATCAGGGCGAGATCCGCCATGGTGAATGAGGTCAGCTGAGCCCCGGCAATCATGCGCACCAGTTGCCGCGCGAGACGCCCCAGTCCATCGCGTCGCTCGCCCAAGACTCCCGTCGCCAGCTGGGCTGCGATGGCGAAATCACGTTCGTCGGCGCGAATGGCCTCCCCCTCACGCTGCCGTTGGCGCTGGTGGAGTAAGGCGGACACCATGATCAGGGTCAGGAAACGGGACTGATCGGCCCGGTGGCGGACGCTCGAGGCGGGGAAGTCGATCCGCTCGATGAAGGGCAGCACTACGGTTCGCCGCTCGAGCAACCGTTGGCAGGCGTGGTGCAGCGCCACCAGGCGTCCACGCTGGGCGGTGTTGAGCGTTCCTCGTCCCCCCTCTCGGCGGCGTTGATCCAGGAGCACTCGTTGTGTCTGTGTCGTGCTTTCGTCCACTCTGACCCCCATGAAGCACTCACGGCACCGATGATCCAGGTCGCCTGCCGCCGCCGCAATAACGGCCACCGGCCCGCGCGCCTCACCGAGGAGATGGCTGGTGCCGGTGATAGCAGACGCCCCGGCGGTGGCCCAGCCGATCCCTCCTCGTTCGTGCAGGATGCGCAAGGCGAGGGCTGCTTCCGGCCGCAGGGTTTCGGCTTGATCGATGACCAGCAGCCGCTGCCGTAGCGCCCGCTTGTCGGTCTGAGACAGGAGGGTTTCGGTGAAGCGATGGAACGCCACCACATCCTCCGGGGGTGTCAAAGCGAAGATGAGACCCAAGCCTTGCCAAGCGGTGGTTCCGACCGTGGCGCGGTAGCAGCTCCACAACGGCTGCGGCATCATCCGGCTCAGTGCGGTCATGTAGAGGAGCGTCTTGGCCTGGTCTTCGCCGATCCACCCGAGGGCGCTGAGGTCGGCCTGGATGCGGCCGAGGAGGTCGGGAGATTCCAGATAGGCACAGGCGTCGGCCCGTTCCCGGGGATCGATGGAGATGGTGGGTGGCCGGACCGCCTGCTCTTCACGTCGACAGACAGCATCCAGCAGGGCCTTGAGATGGGCCTCGATGCGGTCCGCGGGAATGGTCGTGCGCCGGGATGCATTGCCGGCAAAGCGCATCCGCTGCGCCGCGACGGCCAGGTCACACCGTTCCTGGTGAGTCTGGCTATGGGCCCGCATGACCACCTGCCGGTGGGTGTGCCCGTCGTCACGCATCTCGATCGAGTAGCGGATTGGACCGACGGCGAAGATCGCAATTTCTGTGGAGCGATCCTCCTCGATGAATGTCAATTCGACCGCCGCCTGGGTATCTGAGATCGGTTCACAGACGGGATGGTCGGGCTCGCTGTTCGGTGCCGGATCCGTCTCATCAGGGTGACCGGGGGCTTCATCCGGTGGGGACAGGCTGACAGATTCCATCAGGCCGAAGTTGTCCTGGTTCTCTTCCTGGCCTACACCGTAGTCCTCCTTCCGGCCAATCCGCGCTGCGATTTCGGCCGCCTGGAGGGCCTGCACGATGGCGTCGCCCTCTCGGCGGGCACACACCGTGGCTCTCCGAACCCCAGCCCCTGCGAGACGCTGGGCATTTGCCCGGGCATCCTCGGCGCCCCGGAGCAGCAGCGTCTGAGTGTATCCTCGTGCGAAGAAAAGTCCGAGCTGCCGCACGGTGTCGGTGATGATCACGTCCTCGGCGTTGGCCGCGAGCTCCGGTGCAAGGAGACCTCGAGGTTCGTCGAAAAGCGTGGCACGGGTATAGGATGGTGGACCAGGGTCTACCGAGACCAGATCTATGACCGTGCCCTGATCGTCGAACGCCGGCAGGAGGAGACAGTCGGCGACGCGATGACCACTCAGGGCACGCTGGGCATCGCGCGAGAGGGCGGAGCGGGTGTCCAAGGGACAATAGCCGACGCGATACGCCTGGATCAGATCGACATTGTGCATGCCCATCGCCGTGAGCGCCTCGGAAGCGCAGCCATCCGCCAACCGACCGCGGGCAAAGTCCATGATCTCGCGCAGCAGCGGCGCCGTGATGGGTGGCTGCGGTCGGCTGTGCTCGAGAAGCTGCGCAAGCCCCAGGAATTCCAGCGAGTCTCGGGGCGAATGCGAGATGTCGGGAAATACGGTGAGCACTCTGGCCGCCGCTCCCAGAGGCCCCAGTGCGGTCTGTATGGCGTCCATCCGGTCACGACGGTAGCCCGCAAGCACCAGGTCATGGGACGTGAGCCAGGGAATCAGGGCTGGCAGGACCTCCGGAGTCTCGACTATTCCAATACCTGGGACACCGTGCTGGGCTAATCGGAGTCCGGTGAGCGGTCCATCCACCAGGATGATGCGCTGGTGTTCGGCCAGATCTACGCCACACGCGATCCCCCGTGGGGGTGTGGCGAAGATGTGCTTGTTCTGCGCCTGCGTCAGCCGGATCACGCCGACCACCTGGTCGCCTTCCGCGGGGTCGTAGGTCGGGAGATTGAGGCCATCCGCGCGAGCAATCGTGAGGCTCTTGTGGCGGCCATGTACGAGACCGAGCTCGTCGAGCTCGGCCCAGGCAGCAGGCTCGAGGCCCTCGGCCAGCGCTTCGTCACCGGTGCCCAGACGGAACTGTGACCAGACCGCGGCGTCGGGGACGCCGACCGCTTTCAGGTACTGCTGCATCGTGGGTGAGGCGAGCAGTGCCTGGTGACTGCGATCGATGAGGCGCGTCAGTGACGTGCGGGATTCCTGGGGATCAGAGGCAGAGGCCGGACGGCTGACCTCGCGGTCTTCCGGATCCAGCACGAGCAGTTCGGCGTCATCCATGGCCTGGTCCTCGCGCTCGCAGGTCCAGGAGGCAGCGCCAGCCTCCCGACACTTGGGTAACGAGCGCGCAGCGCAGGGTCACCCATCGCGGTTGGCAGGTGAATCGTCGTTCGGACTCCATGGCAAGACCTCCTGGCGCCATCCCAGCGGTCCGCGACATGCGGACATCATCGATCAGAGGGCGCAGGCGGGATTCTGGAGCACCGCCAACAGGGGCGTTAATTCCATCTTCTGCGGATTCAGAGCACCGAAGTGCTGTCCATCGTGCTTCCAGCCGCGACCTCCTGTTAATGGGTGGATGAGCAGCTGCCAGGTGGCCACCACCGATGGCCATCGCACCTGCCACCGTGATAGAAGAGCGAGAACCTGACTCCGGTCAGGGACTTCCTGCTGGATTTTTTCGACTAGCGCACGTCCAGGGAACGTTGTCCACAGCAGGGTAAATCGATCGCGCCAGCGCCCCACCGACTGGCGAGAGCAGCCCGCCTGTTTGCGCATGTGAGACTCGTCAGGAGACGTCGGGGGTGCACTCACAAGGGCCAGGACAATGGCCCCCACATAGACCAATGGACCCCAGAATCGGATGGATGGAGGGGTGACGCGGTGCCGGCAACCATTCCGCGCACAGCACCAGCTCAATCGCAGCTTCATGTGTGGGGTAAGCGGTACCTCGTACCCACGCGGTTTCCGCTCATAGTGCCCCGCATGCAGCGATCCTTTGCACAGCGGACATCCTGCCGCCTTGATGCTGACGGCGATGAGCGCGTCGAGTGTGACAAAGAGTGATAGGACGTGTGCTGACAGGAGACCGGTTGGCGTCATGGTGGTGCTCTCCATGGAATTTTCAGGCCTTCATACCGCCACATGAGAAACCTCCGCTGAAAGGCCAGCTGTTCGTGTCGTCGTCATTGACCAGAGTCATGCGACCACACCCCGTTATGGACGGGCGATGACAGAGGGACGACGATCATTGTTGTCCGCGCGCGCCCCACCTTCTCGAGCGTAATCGCAGCGGGAATAGGTGGCGCACGCTGCACGACGACATCCTGAACGGACGCCCAATTACCGTCTGATTGGCTGCCCGCTCGAGCCATGAAGCCCTCACGGACGTGTACCTACAAACATCAATCCCCAAGCGGCACAGACGAGGTCTCCAACGATTCTTCGGCGGGCCAGAAATACCCCTTGATGCAGTTTTTATTGTAGACGGCAATCTGGATATGCGTGCGCCGGTGGAAGGCCGACCGCCCAAGAATCGACTTCCCTTCAATATACGCTGCCCGCGCCGAATCGTAGGGACCGCCGAACCGGTCCGGCGGCTCGTTGCGGATGAAGTCGATGAGGGCACAGTCGAACCGATGAGCGCCGATCTTTGTATTCCTCGGAATCGTGCGGCCTTGCTTCCGATAGGGGCCGCACATAGCCGTCGCCGCCTCGCCAACCAAATCAATGAACCGTTGATCGAGAAGATCGAGGCAGTGGCCTAACTGGATGACTGCACCGATGACGGCACTGTCCCTGGGGTGCTGCTTTTCAGCCCAATGCTCGGCGCGCTGCTGGCTATTCTCCCAGAAGTAAATCCCGCGACCGAGCCAGTCGTAGCTCTTCGTACTCGGCTCGAGCGGCTTTCGGCCCCTCCCGTGAACGATGACTTCGGCTACGGCACCGCTGGTGCCATGGTAGCCAAGTACGTTGCCAGGATGATGTCCCCTCACCGGTATTTCTGATCGTCAGGCAGAGACGCGGGAAACGCAGGCCGGATAATGATGGTCAAGGTAACGGACGAGACTGTCGCGATTGATGTCCCGTTCCCGCCTCAGACCTGTAAGTGCCGTCTGGATCGCCGTAAGTGGTTTACTGTTCTCGGCGGCCTTCTCCAATTCGCGGCGCTTGAGGTGCCACTGTCGGTACGTCGTGCGATAGCCTTGCATGATCTTGTACAAGAGGCGATCACGGCCTTCGACCGCAGGCAATAATCGCGAATTCTCTTCCATGCCGTCTGGGTGCTCGATGCCGATACGCCGAGCCACCTCGTGGAGGACTCGACGCTGGAGTTGCTGATGTTCTCGTTCGCTGCTGACCATGGCGCTTTCCCTGTGCGTACTGACAGCTTATCCGATCCACCCCGGCGGGCAACTCTTGTGACGGCGCGGGCGCACATCGGCGTGCTACGCCGTGCCAATCCGGGTCCGCCTTCTCAGCGGCCTACACGGCGTCATCCGAGCACGTTGAGCCGCTCGGCATTCTCCCGCAGACGACGCTCCAGCGTCACCCGCGCATAGGATTTCCGGGTCGTCTCGATGGATGCGTGGCCGAGCAAGCCCTGTGCAACGTCCAGTCCGGCCGCATCGGCGGTGGTGACCGATGCCGAGCGCCGAATGCTGTGCGCAGAGAACAGTCCGGGATTGACCAATGTCCCATCGCGGCGCTGGGCGTGTCCCGCGCGTTCCATATACGTGACGACTTGGACGCGGACCGACTTGGTCGTCATCCGATGGCCTCTGCTGCGTCGATCCAGCGCGATGAAGAGCGGCTGCGGAACGGCGGTAGTACTGCATTCGCGGCTGCGTCGATCCAGGTATCGGCGCAGGATGTCAGCGACTGATTGTGGCAGTGCTGCCGCGGTGTCCTTCGCGACATGGCCCTTGGGCTGATGGACGATGGCGAGCCGGTCCCAATCGATGTCCTCGACGTCGGCGCGCACGATGCTGACGCAGCGGAAGGCGGTGGCGTACATCAGGGCGATCAATGCGCGATCGCGCAGGTGGCCGAGGGTGTCCTCGGGAATCCCCCTCACCAGGTCGACGATCTGCTCGTGGGACAGGCACGGCAGCGGGCCGTCGCGGAATTCCCTCAGCGTGCGGACGGACCTCGCGATGGACGGGTAGCTGTCCATGGTCTCGCACCACCGGTAGAGGGATTTGACCGTATTGAGGTAGAGGTTAATGGTGGCGGGCTGACGCCCGGATGCGACCAGGTCCTGCACGTACTGCTGGACGGTGCCGGCGGTCGGCCGATCCGTGCGCGCGGTCTGCTCGAGGTAGGCGATCCAGGGGCGGATGGTCGCCCGGTAGCTGGTCAGGGTGGACTCGCTGTATTGTCGCATCGCAACTTGGCCGGCGAGCCAGGCGAGCCAATCGGCCACCAAGCCGCCCTGGAGCTCGAGGACCACGGGGGCGATGGGCAGGTCGGGCGACGGCGCTCCGGCGAGGATCAGGTCATCCGTCATAGGGGCCTCGGCTCTGGGGGCGGTCCAGGGGGTGTTGCTCGGGCGCTGGATCGGAAATGGCTAAAATGACCGTTATCTTTTTCGATATCGTCGGGGTGGGCGGTGATTATGGCTATTGTCTGGCTGTCATCGTAACCTGCGTGGTGTTATGCTATAATGCGATCTGGCCGCAGTCAAGCGTTCCTAAATTGTTCTTATAGAACACTTAATATATCGATACATATCAATATATATGATACAATAGTATAGTGCGAGAAGGTCAATTCTCGCACTTCACTGTTGCTCGGCCGATTTTGACCCATATTGTTAAGTCGCCATCCATGGACCAACCACCCGCCGTTTTAGCGCCATCAGGGGACCTGCAGCCAGCCCAGGCCCACGGTGAGCTCCTGGCGTCATGGCTCGCCAGCATCGAACGGGATGTTGCCGATGCGCAGCGCTCCGCGGCGACCCTGGTCACCTACCGGAGCTCCATCCGCACGTGGGAGGCATGGCTCCGGCAATCGGGGATTATCCAACCTGGTCCGCTGCAGGTGACGGAGTTCCTCACCGCTGCTGGTGCCAACCGTGCTCCGGCGACACGGAATCGACATCTCCACGCGCTGCGCAGCTGCTACCGCTGGACCGAAAGCCAAGGGCTCTACCCGGCCATCGCCCGCAGCGCCCGCAGCCTGGTGGTCAATCGCGACGAGCCCCTGCCGTGCTTCTCGCGGGAGCAGATGGAGGCGCTGCTCCGTGCGGTCAGCGATTCTCCGGAAATCGGGCGTGCGCGATCGCCCGGAGAGACTGCTCGAGCGGAGGTCACCCGACTTCGGGACATTGCCCTCATCCGGGTCATGTTCGGCACTGGGCTACGTCTCATCTCCCTGGTTCGCATCGACGTCGATCATCTCGATCTCGAGGGTAATCCCCCAACGATCCGCCATCAGCCCAAGGGCCATATAGCAACGGACGCCATCGCCATGTTGGCGGCGGGAACGGTGACCTGTCTTCGTGAGTACCTCGCACAGCGCGCCTTCATTGGCCTTGCGGGAGGTCCCCTGTGGATCTCGCTGCATGCCCGCCCGGGCTTGAGACTGACGGCCTGGAGCATGCGTCGGATCGTCACCCAAGCGGCAGAACGCGCCGGGCTCGCTTCCCGTGGCGCCGATGGACGCCTGCTCCAGCCACGCCTGTGGGGACCCCATGCCATTCGACGTGCTGCCGCCACGATGGTCGCCGATACCTTTGGCCTGGAGGCGGGGCAGGCGCTCCTCAACCACCAATCGATCGATACCACCCGTCGTGCGTATGTCCGCGTGCACCGCTGGCGTCTCCTTGAGCGAGCCAGGCACACCCTCGATCTTGGGGCGCCCCCGTAAGGGGATATTTCCGGCTCTATTCCGAGATCAGTGGGTAGAGATTGGGCAAGGCGTCATTTCCTGAAGCTCAATGAACCCTTACTGGAGGAATGAGCCCCACATCCTCGACTTGTCCTTCATGACGGAGGGTCATGTAGGACAAGTGGCTGCCACCCTGGTCGCTCTTTGAGGCTCACATTGTGGCAACTAGCATCTTGACCGCGCACATAGTCGGCCTCTTGGCCGCCGTCGTCACGGCCATCGCGGTCGCCATCCAGGCATCCGGTTGCCCGAGTTGTTGCAGCGCGTGGACCGCATGCTGGCCAGCGCTCTGAGGCCGACAGGTGCGGCCTGGCGACCGTGGTGCACGCTCATCACTGAGTGCCAGCACGAAGAGGCTGGGGCCATCGACGGTGTGCACTCGAGTGGATTACCAAGGGCGCCGATCGACATCAGCACGGTTCGCTCATGAAGCCATGCAGTTGGCCATCGCGCACCGAATAGGTCACGTGAATGGGACTGCAGCAGACCGTGCAGTCCTGAACGTCATCTTGGTAATCACCGCTCAGATCGATGACGATGGGAATGGTCTCGCCGCAGTGGGGGCAGGTGATGGGATGGTGCATCGCACGTTCACCGGCGGATCCCTCCTCGTCCCTGTCGACCGCATCGGGGTCAAGGACATCGGGATTCTGCTCGCTGACGGTAGCGGCAAAATCGCGGACTGCCTGACGCAGGTCCTCGTTCAGGCGTATCCCCCGTTTCCGCAGCAGGCGGCGCAGTCGTCGTTCCAGGCGCATTCTCACCCCCTGGGCAGTGTGCCAGGCGTGCATTTGCCGGCAACCGTGGCACGATCACCAGAATCCACCCCTCCTGCACGGAGACATCTGATGCCATCGCGGTCGTCCCTCATCGTCACGATCCTCCTGGGGGTACTGCTCCTGGGAGGACACGACGCCCTCATCCAGGGCGAGGAGCCGGCTGCGCAAGCTGACGTCAACCACTGGCTGACCGAAGGTGAGCGGCTCTTCTTCGCCGCCGATCCGGCCGCAGCGGCGCTCGCCTTCGACCACCTCATCGCCCTGTCACCAGCCGCAGCACCGCAACTCTGGCAGCGTGGTATCGCACTCTTCTATTCCGGGCGCTTCATAGACGGCCGCAAGCAGTTCGAGCTGCACCAGACGGTCAACCCGAACGATGTCGAGAATGCGGCCTGGCATTTCCTCTGTGTCGCCAGAAGCGAGGATCTGGCCGCCGCCCGCGCCGCCCTCATCCCCATCGCCGGCGATGCCCGGGTGCCGATGCGCGAGATCCATGCCCTGTTCGCAGGAAGCGGCACTGCCGAAGACGTTCTCGCCGCCGCCGAAGCCGATCACCCCAGCCCTGCTGACAGACGCGATCGCCTGTGCTATGCCCATCTGTACCTCGGCCTGTATGAGGAGGCCTTGGGTCACGTCGAACTGGCCAGGCAGTCCCTCGTGCTCGCCGCTGTCGATTACCGCATGGATCATTACATGGGTCGCGTTGCGCAGGTACACATTCAGCTCAGGGGCTGGACGCGCTGATCGAGGTCCATTCATTAGGGGCAAAGCGACTATGGCCGCCTTCATCCCCGGCAGAGGGCTCCCTGAGTTCGGACCCACGATCGACCATCGTGTAACCCCGCCACGCCCCAGCGCCCATCATGACGGGTCAGCTCAGGCGCGGCGGCCTCCATGTGTCGTACACCCGAGCTCACTCGCCTTCCGGACTCACGAGAGATCCGCCAGCATCCCCTTGCTGTCGCCGAACTGCTGCAGCTGGCAGCCGGCGCGCGCGGCCATGGCCAGAAAGAGGTCGCACATGTTGCCCTTGGTCTCGATCCGCCGGCCAGTCTTGATGGTCCCACCGCCTTTCCCAGCCATCAGGATCGGCAGATCGTCATGGTTATGGCGGTCGCCATCGCCGAGACCCGATCCGTAGAGCAGCATGCTGTTGTCGAGCAGGGTGCCCTTGCCGTCATTGATGCCCTTCATCTTCTGGACCAGGTAGGAGAACATCTCGGTGTGATGGACGTTGATCTTGGCGACATCCTCGAGCTTCTTCGGGTCATTGCCATGGTGCGTGGTCAGGTGATGGAAGCCGGTAACGCCGAGCTCATGGAAGATGCGGTCTGAACCCGCGTTGCCGAACATGAAGGAGACGATGCGCGTGGTATCGCTCTGGAACGCGAGGATGATCAGGTCCATCATCAGCTTCGCGTGATCGGCGAAGAGCGGCGGCACCCCGGGGGTGATGTTCACCTGGATCAGCGGCGAGAAGTTCCCCGGCCGCTTGTCGGCGGTCTCCTTGGCCGCTTTGCGCGCAGCCTCATCCGCGTGCGCGATGCGCTGCTCGAGGGCCCGCACCGAATCGAGATACTCGTCGATCTTGCGCTGGTCGTTGACGCTGACGTTGTCGCGCATGTCCTTGACGTCGTCGAGCACCGAATCGAGCACGGAATGCTGGAGCGATGGCTCCTCTCCGTCCTTGCCGGAGAATTGTCCGGCATCGACCTGGGGTCCCCCCTTGGCCTTCGGGCGCCTGGTCTTGCGGGCGGCGAACATGCGGTCGAACACCGCCTGGGGGGTGATCTCCTTGACCATCGGCGCAGTCGGGGTGCGCCACGAGATGTTGCTCTGGAAGACGCAGCCCTTGAGTGTCTCGCAGAACTGCTGGAGCGTCCCTTCGAGTCCGAGCTCCAAGGATGGCAGCGAGGTATAGGCGCCGAGATTCTGCGCCAGCACCTGATCGATCGACACCCCGCACTTGAATTCGTTCTGGCTCGTCTGGCATACCGCTCCGGTGAGGAATGTCCCTGATTCCTGGGCATGGTTGCCCAGGCCGTAGTCGGTTCCGTTTCCCCTGCCCGTGTCATGGCGCAGATTATCGATCACCAGCACCTCGCTCATTACCGGAGCCAACGGCATCAGCGTGCGCGGATGCGGGGTCGTCATCTCCGGCTTGTACTTCCAGGCATTCTGGTTGACGCCGTTGGGAATGTAGAAGAACCCCACCCGGACCGGCGAGTGCACTGGGGCCCCCCTGGGCGGATCGGCCCAGCCCATGACCTCAAGCAGGGGCAGGGCGATGGTGGCGCACGCACCCTTGAGCACGGTGCGTCGCGGAATCTGCCACGATCTGGCCATGATCGGTCTCCTTGCGAAACGGGGTCAGTGATTGCGACGATTGAGGAAGGGGAAGCTGGCGACGATGCCCGTGACCACGCTCGAGAAGCGGTAATGGTCCCGGTCGAGCGTCTTGGCGAGCTGATCGATCGTGTCGTCGTCGAAGTCCTGGAGGCTGCGCCCCAGGGCGAAGATGAGCATCTTGCTGCTGAAGGTCCGGGCGAAGGCTTCCTTGTTGGTGAGCAGCAGCGTCTTGAGCTCGGTCGGGCCCTTGAAGGTCTTGCCTCCCGGCATGGTTCCGGAGGCATCGATCGCTGCCGTGCCATCATGATCGCGCCAGCGACCGATGGCGTCGAAATTCTCGAAGCCGAAGCCGAGCGGGTCCATGCGCTGATGGCAGGATGCGCAGCTTGGATCAGCGCGATGCCGCTCCATCAGCTGGCGGAGGCTGAGGCCGGCGGCGGCATTCTTGCCAGGTGTCGGCAGCGGTTTGACCCCGGGTGGCGGGGGTGGCGGAGGATCGCCCAGTATCTGGTCGAGTATCCACTGGCCGCGCCGCACCGGGCTCGTCCGGGTCGGTCCCGAGGTGACGGTCAGGACACCGGCCATCGATAGCACGCCGCCGCGATTGCGGTCGGTGAGCTTGACCCGTCGCATCTGCGGCCCGGTGACATCGCTGATGCCATAGTGCTTGGCCAGGCGTTCATTGAGGAAGGTGTAATCGCAATCCAGGAGGTCGAGGATGCTGCGATCCTCCCGCATCACCGACTCGAAGAACATGGTCGCTTCGTCGTACATCGCCTTGCGCAAGGTCTTGTCGTACTCGGGGAACTCGGTCGCGTCCGGTTCATGGGTCTCGAGGCTGCGCACGCCCAGCCATTGTTCAGCGAAGGTCTCGACCAGCGCATGGGCCTTGGGGCTCAACAGCATCCGCCGAGCCTGCTTGTCGAGCTCCATCGGGTCATGCAGCTTGCCCGCCTTGGCCAGATCGAGCAGTTCGTCATCGGGCATCGATGACCAGAGGAAGTAGGACAGGCGTGAGGCGAGCTCCCAATCGCTGATCGGCACGACGCCCCCAGGCGGCCCATTCGACTGTTCGTGCTCCATGCGGAAGAGGAAGTACGGTGAGATGAGGACGCCTTCCAGCGCCGCGCGGACGGAACCGGTGAACGTATCGCCCTCCTTGTCTGCGACATCGAAGAGTGCCAACAGGCGGTCGAGCTTGGCGGTGGTCACCGGCTGCCGGAAGGCGCGGGTGGCGAAATGCTCGATGATGGTCTTGGCCGCATCGCGCTTGCTGAGATCGGGCCCAGGCTTGGCGATGAAGATGCGCTTGTGGCTCTCTGGCGGCGGCGGCGCCGGTGGCCCCTGCAGTTCGACGAGGTCGACGGTTAGGCTGCGGGTGGCAGGCTTTGCCGCCGGCGGCTTGGCCAGAGATACGGATGCCGGCCGCGGCGATGCGGCGGTAGCCGTGGCCGCTGAGGCAGGTTCGGAGTAGGGGTTGGCGAAGCATACCGAGAGATGGTTTGCACCCTTCATCAAGGCCAGGGTCGCCGAGATCGTGGTGGGCGTTGATTTGCTGGCGATAACCTTGAATTCCTTCACCACCTCATTGCCGACCTTGATGAGCATGCGCGCCGGTTCGCTGCCGGCCTGTTCGGCGTTGGCCTTGACCCGCAGGGTGTACTTGCCATCGGCCGGTGCAGCGACATCGAGGAAGACCTCACCGATGGCGGTGAAGGTCCGCCCTTTGCCGTCGGCCTTCGCCTCGACCGGCTTGCCATCGATGAGCGCAGGCAGCTGTTCTCCGGTCAGCTTGACGTTGGCCTGCTCATCGACGATCGCCTTGTCGAGGATCTTGGTGTTGGCGTCGAAATATTTCTCGAGCAGGATCGGTGGCAGCGAGAGCACGTCGCCGAT
>PLEW01000071.1 GCA_003136555.1 Planctomycetota bacterium
GGGGAGGGTGGGCATGGCGTCTCGGCGGCGGGGACGGGGTGGCCGGTGGAGATGGGGGGCTTCCGGGAGCGGTATCCGCCTCGCCAGATGATCTCACAGGCTTTTCGCGTGGCCGGCCCGCGGCGGCGCGCGTCGCTGCGGGCTCGGGGATGGATGGCGCGCCCGCGGCCGCGGCCGGGCGCGCCATCCGGCGCCGGCTCATGCCTGGCGGGTCCAGACCTCGAAATGCTGGAGCAGGGTCGGGCCNNCGGCCGATGCGCGGATGGTTGTGGCGGGCATCGAAGGTGAACCAGGTCCCGGAGAGGAAGACCTCGAACCAGGCGGAGAAGTCCATCGGTGCCGGATCCACGGGCACGCCGACATCGCCGAGGTAGCCGGTGGCGTAGCGGGCGGGGATGCCGAGGCAGCGGCACAGGGTGATGGCCAGGTGGGCGAAGTCGCGGCAGACCCCCTGGCGCTCGCAGAAGGCGTCGTAGGCGGTCTTGGTCGCGCGCGCATACTGGTAGCCGAAGGCGATGTGATCATGGACGAACTGGCAGACCGCCGCCACCCGCGCATAGCCGGTCGGCCCCGAGCCGAAGCGCGTCCAGGCGAATTCCCCCAGGCGATCGCTTTCGCAGTAGCGCGACTGGGAGAGGAAGCGCAGGGTGTCGAGGGGCAGCTGGTTGATCGGGTGCTGGACCGCCGTCCAGTCCACCGCATCGCTGAGCCCGCTGACCTCGATCAGTCCGTCATTGACGATCTCGAAGGTTCCGCTCGGCGAGACCAGGCGGTACGCGGCATTGCCGTAGGTGTCGATGAAGCCCTCGCTCGCCACCGCCGGGGTCAGCATCAGCTGCTCATGGCGCAGGAAGGCATAGCGTCCGGGATAGACCTGGAGCTGGAGCAGCATCGGGGTCGGCGCCGGGATGAGGAAGCGCAGGCGGAAGCCGAGATGGAGGTGCATGGGGCATCCGGGGAGGATCGCGGAAGGCGGAATGCCATCCAGCGTAGGGGGCTCTGGGGGGCTGATAGAGTCGATTACCACAGCCATTGGCAGGCGGACGGGACCGTAAGTGCGCCAACCGCCGCTGCCGGTGAGTTGGGGTCGCGCAGATCGCAGTAGCTATTCAGCTGCTGCTGCAAAGATGGCGGCAATGGATAAACGCGAGATCGAGGCTCTGCTGGGTCTGCCAACGGTGCCAGTGGAGGGGAACGGGGCCTGGTCCTATGCCGTGGTCCAACCGGATGCGGACTGGGCACAGGTGGAATCCCTGGCATTGGAGCGCATCGGCCTGCAAGAGCAGCTGGGGGCTGCGATCGTCGCCGGGATGCTCGAGGACGGGGTGCTGCGGCTCTACGTCATCCCGGATCTGACCCCGGTCGAGCTGGTCGCCCGCTTCCGCGTCGGCACCAGGCCCGGGATCGGCGCCACCGGCGGTACCGCGCGCTGCACCCAGGAGCTCGCCGCGGTGGAGAAGATCATCCCTTTCCACGTCTACAGCGCCGGCTCGTCGGGCTTCAAATGCAAATTCGCCCACAAGGCCACCCTCGAGCAGGCCCAGCGCATCGAGGACATCCTGACCGTCGGCATGGTCGGATATGTCGCCGAGATGACCGAGAAGTTCGACAGCTGGAACATCTCCGCCAAGATCGCGGCGGAGAATGGCATCCGCCTGCGCTGGGATTGACGGGGGACGGTCACCCTGCGCGCCTGCGCAGCCGCGCGTGCGCAGCATCGGCATCATCATCGGCAATCCTGGGTTTGAGCTAGGTCTCAGCCGACAGCGAGAGGAAATGCGCCTGGCAGCGGTTGGCCGCCTGCCGGCTGCGTCCGTGGTAGGTGCTGCCATCGAGCGGCCTGAGGATGATCTCGCCGCCACCGGCGGCGGTGAACGAGGCATGCCAGCCCTCGCGTCCGAAATCGATGATGCGGTAGCGGCCCTGGATGATCGTGCAGGTCAGGTCTCCGCCAGCATCAGCGGTGAATTTCAGCGGCATGGAGCGGTCAGCCCCTGCGCGCGAAGCGCGGTGGGACGGCGAGCGCGATGCGTGGGCTGCCGTTGAGGTCGGAGCGCACGATCGGATGCCCGGTCTGCGGCACCGCCACGCCATCGCTGCGCGCAGCCGGGGCGGGTTCCTTGGGGAAGAACAGCGGGATGCTGGTTCTCATCTTGTCCTGAGTGAAGGTGGTGAGCAGGTCCTTGACCACCTGGAGAGGATGCGGATAGCTCCTGATCGGATCGTTCGGCCGACTGAAGAGGTCCTGGATGAGGACGTAGTCGGTGGCGTCGTTGACCATGGGCGGCTCGCTTTCGCAGCCATCATGGCACCTGGGTGCATCAGGGTCCATGCCATTCCCCGATCACCGCATCCGGCGTCGGCTGCGTGACTGCTGATGGCACGGCGCCGATCCGGCCCCTGCTGCTGGCCGGATCGGACCAGCCGGGGCGTCAGCGGCGGCGGGCGAGCAGCAGGCCGACCAGGGCGCCGACCCCGACCGACACCAGCACGGTCGCGAGCGGGTTGTCGCGAACCAGATCGACCGCGGAATCCTTCAGGCCCACCACCTTGCCGGTGGTCGCCTGGCAGAGGGCGGAGGCCTTGTCGCGGATCGCGGTGATGCCCTGGGCGGCGACATCCTTGGCCAGGGATGCGGTATTGCCCACCTGGTCCTTGAGGCGGTAGGCCTTGTCGGTGATGTTCTCGGGAGCGCTGGCGGTGCTGGGATCGGTCATGGGATGGTCCTTGGAGTGCGTGATGGGATCGCTGTCGGCGGACGCCGACGGTGGTGGGGGGTGCCAGCGGCGTGCTGGCGCGGTCAATCCTGCGCGTAGGCGAGCCGCGGACCGGGGCTTGCGGCGTCGGGGTCCTGCCGGCTGGCATCGTACTGCTCTTCGGCGAACAGCGCGGCCGGCACCAGGATGCCGTCCTCGAGCGCGGTGTGCACGGCGAAATCCGCGACCAGGGCGTTCATCCCGCGATGCACCAGCACGAGATCGCTGTTGGCGATCTCGCCCATGGCGGCATCCAGGGCCGCCTGCACCGCAGCGCAATCCTGCATGCTCTGTGCATGCCCTGAGGCCATCATGCGGATGGCGGTGGTGACGTCGATGCGGCTGCCGGTGCCGTCCTGGTGTCCGCGATTGGCGGTCTCGATGGCGAGGCAGCGCGGGAAGACCTCGTCCTCCTCGTTATCGAGATGGGCGCACAGCGCGGTTTCCAGCTGGACGAAGGCCTGGTCGAGCGTGCTGAGGCGCGCGTTGACGTAGCAGTGGGCGAGATTGCGCGCCAGGATGCCCAGCCGGCGCAATTCATGGCGCAGTGGGCGGTGGTGGTGCTCGACCAGGCAGGTGATCAGCTCATCGATCTCCGCCTGCGACCAGTCGCAGGCCGCAGACGGCTGCGGCGGCGAGGCTGAGCGCGCCAGCTCGAGCAGGGCCCAATCGGGACTGGTGCACCAGCGGCCCAGGCTCAGGCCGGGACCGAAGCCGATCTCGCGGCAGACGCGTTCCAGTTCCGGATAGGCGGCGGTGAAATCGCTGCGGAAGCTCATGGGGGTGAACAGCGACGGTGCGCCGGGACCATGCCTGGCGCGGGCGACGCCTGGCGCTCCAGCGTCGGCGGGTGCGCTGCCGCGATGGGCCGGCGAGGGATCAGGGATGGAGGTGTGGGTGAGCTGGTGGTTCATGTCGTCATGGTCGTGCCCGGTGGTCGCCGATTCCTGGGGTGCAGCGTGCTGGCAGAGGTCATAGCCTGCGCATCGTCGGGGTGGAATGGGGTGTTACCCGACCGCCGGCCGCAGGCGGGGCTCGGCAAGCCCGGCGCCTTTCCATCTTGTAGAGCGGCGCTGGTGCTCACCATCCCGCCTCGTCCGCCGTGCCGCCAGCGCCCCTGCTGGCGCTGCCGCCCCCCGGCAGGTCTGGCGGACTGGGAGGCGGGATGGCGGCTCCTCCGGCTCGTGTGGCCTATCTGATCGATGTCGACGACACCCTGCTCGACGGGGACGCGTTCGTCGCCGATTGGCATGCCCAGCTGCTCTCCCTGGTCGGCGCCGAGGGCCAGGCCCGCTATTGGGCCCACTTCGAGACCCTGCGCATCGAGCTCGGCTATGCCGATTACCTCGGCGCCCTCCAGCGCTTCCGCCTGGAATGCCCGCATGAACCGCGTCTGTGCGATGCGGCGGCATTCCTCGTCGAGTATCCCTTCCGCGATCTGCTCCTGCCGCAGGCGCTAACGACCATCGGCCATCTCGCCAGGTCGGGCCCGGTGATCATCCTCTCCGATGGCGACATGATCTACCAGCCGCTGAAGATCCGGCGCGCAGGGCTCGCCGATGCCGCCGAAGGGCGGGTGCTGATCTACGTGCACAAGGAGCGGGAACTCGCCGAGGTCGCCCGCCTCCATCCCGCCGAGCACTACGTCATCATCGATGACAAGATCACCATCCTCGCCGCGGTGAAGCAGGCGTGGGGCGCACGGGTGACCACGGTCTTCCCACGCCAGGGCCACTACGCCAACGACCCCGCGCTGAGGTCCTGGCATCGCTTCGCCGACCTGGCCATCGAGCATATCGCCGAGCTCATGGGTCATGATGCATCGACGCTAATCGAGGCCGGACGGGCGCGTCCCGCTCCGTGAGCGGCTCGGCAGCTCACGCCTGGTCGGGGTCGAGCAGCAGACGCATCGCCTGGGCGATCATCACCTCCTCGTCGGTGCGGATGACCCGCACCCGCACCGGGGCCGAGGCGGCCGAGATCAGCGGACCGTGGACGGCGTTACGCTCGGCATCCAGCACGATGCCGAGGAAGCCGAGGGGCTGGCAGATGCGCGCCCGGATGTCTTGCGCGCGCTCGCCGATGCCGCCGGCGAACACCAGCGCATCGACGCCGCCCAGCGCGGCGGCGTAGGCGCCGATCCACTTGCCGACCTGGTAGCAGAACAGCGCCACCGCCTCGGCCGCCCGGGCATCGCTGCCCTGGGCGGCGGTCAGGTCGCGCATATCGGCGCTGGTGCCGGAGAGGCCGAGCAGCCCCGACTCATGGGTCACCAGGCGCTGGTACTGCTCCACCGTCATGGCGAAGGCGGCGGCCAGGTAGCCGTACAGGCCCGGATCGAGGTCGCCGGCGCGCGTGCCCATGGGGATGCCGGCGGCGGGGGTGAAGCCCATGCTGGTGTCGATGCCCGTGCCGTCGCGGACGGCGGCCAGGCTCGCGCCACTGCCGAGGTGGGCGAGGATAACCCGGCCCTGCGCGGCCGCCGGCTCGCCGAGACGTGCGAGCTCCTGCATCTGGAAGGCATAGGACAGTCCATGGAAGCCATAGCGCCGGATGCCCAGCTCGGCGAAATGCCGCGGGATCGCCAGCAGGCGGGCGACCTGCGGCATGTCGCAGTGGAAGGCGGTATCGAAGCAGGCGATCTGCGGGACGCCGGGGAAGCGCGCCCCCGTCAGCGCGATCAGCGCGAGCGCGCGCGGCAGGTGCTCCGGATCGCACAGGCTGAGGCGCTCGAGATCGCCGATCAGCTCCGGGGTGAGCATCGCCGGCTGGGTATGCTGCATGCCGTGCACGATGCGGTGGCCGATGGCGGCGATCGGTCCTGAGCTGGCCTGGCTGGACAGCCAGGAGATCACCTGCTCTCCCGCGCTGCGGTGGTCGCCGGCGGCCAGCGCATGCCGCGTCGGCGCGGCGCTGGCGGGATCGTCGGTCGTCAGGCACGCCTGCGCGGAGCCGATGCGCTCGCAGTGGCCGGAGAGGCCCCGGGTCAACGCGCCATCGAGCGCGAAGAGCGCGAACTTGATGCTCGAGGAGCCGCCATTGATGACCAGGAGCTGGTCGATGTGTGCCTCGAGCGGGAAGTGGCGGGGCAGCGCAGCGTACGGCCCACCCTCGGGGCCGGGGCCCCGCCCCGCCGAGGGTGAGCCATGCGCTGGCGCGGTCAGCGGGCGCCAGCGGCAGGCTGCGCGGCCGCCGCCGGGGCATTGGCGGCGAGGGGCGCGAACGTGTGGCTCTCGACCAGCTCCGGTTCGGTGCGGGCGATGATCGCACGCGCCTGCTCGACCTCGGCGGAGGTGCCATGGGCGACCAGCGCGAACTTGCCGACGCGCAGCGCGGTCTCGTACTTCACCACCGCGTGCTTGGGCAGGCCGAGGCTGCAGAGCCCGGCGCCGATGGCGCTGACGCCGCCCACCACCACCGCGCCTTCGAGGGCGCCGACGATCCAGCCGACCAGAGGTCCGGCGATCAGCATCGGGCCGAAGCCGGGGATGATGAAGGCCGCGGAGCCGAACAGCAGCCCCCAGAAGCCGCCCCAGAAGGCACCCAGGGTGCCCCAGTACTTCATGCGGTCGCTGGCGGTGTAATAGCCCACCACCTGCTCATCGGTATGGTAGCCGCGTCCGACGATGGAGAGCTTGGTCATGTCGAAACCGGAGCGCTGGAGCTCCTTGATCGCGGTTTCGGCGCCGCTGTGGGTGGGATAGATGGCGACGACGCCGTTGGATGCAATGGTCATGGCAGGGTGGTCCTGGGTGGAGATGGTGGAACGGGGACGTGGACGGGCGCGGCGGGCAGGGCGGCGCGCACGGCATGCGCCGCTGCCGCCTCGCCTCGGGGCGGTGCGGCCAGGAGCGCGGCATCGCCGCTGCGCGGCGCGCAGGGGATGCGGCTCCGGATGCGCAGGCGCAGGGCTGATGCGGGTGGTCAGGCGACGTACCTGCGGCGCGTGCCGTGCTGGAGCGCAGGTCACGCTCGGCCGGTGCCGCCGGGGCTCGGGGGATGGGGGCTAGGGTGCGACCTTCTCGCTCAGCCACTTGCGGGCGTCGGTGATGCCGGTCTCGAGATCGCTGAAGCCGGTCTTGAAGTCGGCCTTCACGCTGTCCCAGGACGATGCGGTGGCGACCTGGGCCTTGCTGAGCATATCGCCCAGCTTCGCCGCCTGGGCGCGCAATGCCGCCAGCTTCGGCTTGGCATCGGCCTTGGCTGCATCGCTCGCCTTCTCGATCTTGGCGGAGAGCTCGGCGATGTCGGCATTGAACTTGTCGAGTTGGGTCTTCATGGCGGCTGTGAACTCGTCTTTCTGCGCGTACGGGAAGGTGGCCGTATCCTGCGCTGGGGTGATGGTCACGTTGGCCGTCTGCGCGGGCGCGGCAGCGGTTGGCGGATGGTCATCGCCGCACGAGGTGCAGCCGATGGCGACGATCGCCAGGGCGGCGATGCGCGAGGCGCATACCGCGAGCATGGGGCTGGTGCGGGGGAAGGCATTGCTGGAGATGGGCATGGGTGACGTGCTTTCGTGTAGGGCGTTGGCGCTTGTCGGCTAGTTTCGCGGTCGGGCGCTGGCTACCATGGGGTGTTCACCCCAGCAGACGCCTGTCCCCCCGATGCGACTGTATTCCGCCGATGGATCTGCCGCCCACGGCCGTACGGCCGTCTCGATCCCCACCGCCACCCCCGATCGGCGCCTCTGCCATGACCATCCGCGCCGTCTCCATCCAGGGCGATCTCGGCACGCTGAAGAAGACCCTGCGCGCGCGCACGGCGCAGCTGGATGCGGCCGCCGGCCTGCTCACGCGCGCTACCAAGCGCCGGCGCGCGGCGCAGGCGGCGCTCAGATCCACGGCCGACCGCCAGGGCATCCTGCGAGAGCGTTCGGCGAGTCTGCAGCACGACGTGCGCCATATGGCGCAGGAGATGATGGTGCGTCAGGAGCGCCAGCGCACCCGGATCAGCCGCACCCTCCAGGACGACCTGGCCCAGACCCTGCTGGGCATCAACGTCCACCTGCTGCTGCTGAAGACCAGGGCGGGGCTCGGCAAGCGCGAGCTGATCGGCGATATCGTCAAGGCACAGCGCATGGTCGATACCACCGCCAGTTCGGTGCGCCGGGCGATGCAGCGGATTCGCCGCCCATGACCGCCGCGCTCACGCGCTTCACCAGGCGCTATCGCCGGGCCCTGCGCGCGGCCCTCTCCGCCTCCGCTGCCCCAGGGCTCGGGCCGGCCCAGGCACTGGCGATCCAGGCCCGGGAGGCCGGCATGCGCCAGCCGGCCCTGACCGCGCTCCACCACGGCATGCTGCGCGCGCAGCTCCTGCTGCTCGGCCCGCGGCAGCGCCGAGCGGCGGCTCGCCACCGTGCCGGGAGGTTGCTCAAAGCGGTGCTGGCGCCGCCCCGCAGCACCGCGCGCCGCGACGTGGATGCCCACGCCCAGACCGGGGTCCTCGCCGGCCTGCTCGGACACCGGACGGCAGAGCTGGCGCGCACCAACACCGAGCTCTCCCGCGAGATCGCTGCACGCAAGTCGGCGGAGACGGCGTTGCGCGCGAGCACACGCGAGCAGGGCAGGACGCTGCGGGAATCCGCGAGCCTGCAGCAGCGCCTGCGACTGCTCTCGCGCCAGCTGCTCGGCGTCCAGGAGGTGGAGCGCAAGACCATCAGCCGCGAGCTGCATGATGTCATCGCCCAGACGCTGACCGGGATCACCCTGCGCCTGGGGGCGCTCAAGCACGAGGCCGAGACCGACAGTCTGCAGCACACCATCACGCGGACGCAGCGGCTGGTCACCCAGGCGGTGGACCTCGTCCATCGCTTCGCCCGCGGCCTGCGCCCGGCGGTCCTCGATGACCTGGGCCTGGTCCCGGCGCTGCATGCCGCGCTCCAGGCCTTCACGCTGCGCTCAGGCATCCGCGCCCGCCTGATCGCCAGCCCGCGAGCCGAGCAGCTGAGCAGCGAGGCCAGCACGGTGCTGTTCCGCGTCGCCCAGGAGGCGCTGACCAATGTCGAGCGCCATGCGCATGCCAGCAATGTCCGTGTGACGGTGGCGCTGCAGGCCCATGGCGTCGGCATGGACATCCACGACGACGGCCGCTCATTCAAGGCCGGGCGCGCCAGCGCATCCCGCGGTGGCGCCCGGCTGGGGCTGCTCGCCATGCGCGAGCGCCTGGAGATGGTGGGTGGAACCCTCGCCATCGATTCTGCGAGCGGCCAGGGCACGACTCTCAGCGCGCACATACCGCTGCCCAAGCCTGTGGGCGGCGGGCGAGCAACCAGATCATCATCCCTCCCGGAGAGCCGACCATGAAACGCATCACCGTACTCCTGGCGGAGGATCACATGATCGTCCGCGAAGGGTTCAGGACCATCCTCGAACTCGATCCGGATCTCGAGATGGTCGGCGAGGCGGAAGATGGCCGCGCAGCGGTGACGCTGGCGAAGAAGCTGCGGCCCGATGTCGTGCTGATGGACATCGCCATGCCCCAGCTCAACGGCCTGGAGGCGACCCGGCAGATCCTCAAGCTGCTGCCTGAAACGAAGGTGATGATCCTCTCCGCCCACAGCGAGGATGCCTATGTCGAGAATGCCATCGAGGCGGGAGCGGTCGGCTTCCTGCTCAAGCAGACCTCGGCGCACGAGGTCTGCCAGGCCATCCGCATCGCGGTCCAGGGCAAGCGCTTCTTCAGCCCCTCGCTGGCCAACCGCCTGGAATGCCCGAGCGGCAGCGTCGCCGACCAGAGCCGGCTGCTCAGGAAGACCCGCCATCGCCTGACCTCGCGCGAGATGGAGGTCCTGCAGCTGATCGCCGAGGGCAAGGCCAACAAGGAGACCGCCGCGGTGCTCGGCATCGGCATCAAGACGGTGGAGAAGCACCGCGAGCACCTGATGGAGAAGCTCGACATCCACGACACCGCCGGCCTCACCCGCTTCGCCATCTCATCGGGCATCATCGAGAGCGGCGTGCCGCTGATCATCCGCAGCTAGGCGCATGCGGCCCTGCCTGCGCAGCCGGGTCGGGTAAGACCCCATACCAGGAGCGCTCCGCGCCTCCTACCCTGCGCCATCGCCATGAGCGATCCAACCGGGGACAATCGTTATGCCGCTGATTCCACTGCTCATCACCCTGATCGTCATCGGCGTGCTGCTGGGGCTGGTCAACACCTACATACCCATGGATGGCAAGATAAAGGGCATCCTCAACGCGGTGGTGGTGATCTGCGTGGTGGTGTGGCTGCTCTATGCCTTCGGCATCATCAACCACTCCGGCGACATCCGCACGCCCCGGCTCGGTGAGCGGGGCGCGTCGGATCAGGGCGCTGCGCTGTGCCGGGACGCGCTGCCTGCATGAGGCGCTGTCATCGAAACGTCATCTAGGGGCCATCCGCACCGCGCCATCGCGGGATCGTGATTGCGCAGCGCCGGGGTTCGGGCGCCGCCGCCCAGGCTGCCAGCCTCGTCCGATCCCATCCCGGTCCTGAGCTCCCATCCCGCTATCCCGCCTGCCGAAAGCATCATCATGATCATCCGTCCCCTTAAGCGTGGCACCCCAGCTGGCGCCGCAGCGCCAGCGCGTCGCAAGGCCCCTGCCGGCGATCCCAGGCCTGGCGCGGCGGCTGCTCCGCGACAGGCAGCCGGCGGTTCCCGGGCGATCGATCAGCCCGCCAGCGATCATGCACCGGCGGACCATCCGCAGATCGATCGCGACAACCGCCACCGCGAACGGGTGAACATCCCCGATTCCCGCAAGGGCAAGACGCCGACTCGCGACCGCAAGCGCAACGATCGCACACCGAAATCACATTGAGGGGAACACCATGATGGTCCACGACCTCCTTAGCTAGATACCCGTCCCCATCACCGGATGCACGTCCGGACCGAGGTTGCCCATGATCAACATCACGCTGCCCATTGCCGGACCTGTGCGGCTGCGTCCCGTCGGCGTGCCGGCGGTCGTGGCGGAGTGCTGCTCTGCGACCGTCCTGGCGCTGCTGCTCGCGCTGCTCTTCCAGGGGTGCGCGCCGTCAGCCGAGGGGGACGCGGTCCCTGCCACGCCTGCCGCTCCCGTGGCCAGCACGCCCGCTGCCCCCGCTGCCCCCGCTCCAGCAGCAGAGGACTGGCCGCTGGTGGCGCCATACCACGACGGCGAACTGCGCGTCTTCCATCCCCACGTCGAGAGCCTCAAGGGCGACCGGCTCACCGCCCGCGCCGCCTTCAGCCTGACCACCGCAGCGACCGGCACGCCGACCTTCGGCGTGGTCTGGCTCTCGGCCCGCGCCACCATCGACCGCGCCAACCGCACCATCAGCCTGAGCGGCCAGCAGGCGACCAAGGTGCATCTGCCGGCGGCCAGCGACCAGACCGAGCAGGCGATCAGCGCCGCGGTGACGGCCCTGGTGCACGGGCGGACACCGATGGTCAGCCTCGACCGCGTGCTCACCAGCCTGGGCGATGCCGAGCGCGACCACCAGGCCCAGGCGGCGCTCAATGCCGCCCCGGTCACCATCATCGTCGATGAGCATCCGGCCATGCTGCTGTACATCGATGGCGAGCCGCGGGCGACCCCCATCGGCGGCACCCGCTTCGATCGCATCGTCAACACCCCCTACCCGCTGGTGCGCGAGCAAAGCTCGCAATCGGTGTGGCTGTGGTACGGTGGTCGGTGGTACACCGCCATCGCCATCACCGGCCATTGGAGCGCGGCGCCCCAGGTCCCAGCCGATCTCGCCGCACTGCTCCCGGACCTCACCGGGGTGGCGGACCCCGGCGCGCCGAGCCCGGTGGGCGAACCGGTGGAGATCGTGGTCACCCAGGTCCCGGCGGAACTGATCGCCATCGATGGACCGCCGTCCTACGAGCCGATCGAGGGCACCGGGCTGCTCGCGGTGACCAATACCGACAACGACCTCTTCGCCAGCACCACCAATCAGCAGCACTACGTGCTGCTGGACGGGCGCTGGTACCACACCGGCGATCTCGCCCATGGCACCTGGGAGCATGTCGCGGCAGGCGGCCTGCCGAGTGACTTCGCCCGCATCCCGCCCGGCTCGACCTATGCCGACATCCTCGCGCACGTGCCCGGCACGCCGGAGGCGGAGGAGGCGGTGCTCGATGCCCAGGTGCCCCAGACCGCAGCGGTGAAGCGCGACGCCGCCATCAGCGTCCCCTTCGACGGCGATCCCCAATGGCAGCCGATCGCCCCGACCGCCCTCTCCTATGCGGTGAACTCGCCGATGGATGTGATCAAGGTCTCGGACACCGACTACTACTGTTGCTACCAGGGCGTGTGGTACCATGCCGACAATGCCACCGGCCCGTGGACGGTGTCCACCACCCGTCCGCCCGCGGTCGACGCCATCCCGCCCGACAATCCCCTCTACAACGACCGCTACGTCGCCATCTACGATACCTCGTCGGACACCGACTCGGACTATATCGATGTCGGCTACACCCCCGGCTACCTCGGCAGCTACATCGACGATGGCTGCGTGGTATGGGGCACCGGCTACTGGTACCCGGGCTGGTGGGGCCATGGCTACATCGCCCGCCAGGTCAGCTGGGGATTCGGCATGATCTACAATCCCTGGACCGGTCACTGGGGTGTCGGCGGCCATGGCCTGGGCGGCCGCAACGGCGGCTTCGGCACCGGCCACCATAGCGAAGGCTGGTGGGGGCCGGGTGGCTACCGACCGGTGATCACCGACCGTCAGCTCACCGACAGCCATGGCGTACCCGCCCCCGCGGTCGACCTGCGCGCCGATGGGCGTGATCGCGCCTTCGAGCAGGATTCCGACGACCTCTACCGCAACTCGGCCAATCGCCAGCGGGTGCTGCCCGCATCCATCAGCCGCGAACCCATCCATGCGGCCCCGGCCGTGCACCCGGCTGGCGAGTCCGCCCGCAGTCCGGCCGGCGCCCAGGAGCGCTACCTCACCACCCAGGAGGGCGAGGTCTATCGCCCGCAGGGCGATGGCTGGCAGCAATGGCAGCGCCAGGGGTGGGGGGCGCTTCCGGCGGAGGAGCACCGTGAGGCGACCTTCCGGTCAGCCACCACGCAGGAGCGCGCCGAGACGGTCCAGCGGCCCCAGATGATACAACGTCAACAGGCGCCCTCCCGCGTCGAGCAGCTCAATCGCCAGATGTGGAGCGAGAACCGCGGCATCCAGCGCTCGCAGCAGTTCCAGCAGTACCGCTCGAATCCGTCGGCGTCCATGCGCTCATCGCGCGGAGGCGGAGGCGGGGGCGGATCACGGGGACGGCGCTGAGGACGGCACCCAGCCACCCCGGGATGTCGGGGGTCGCAGCGGATCACGCCGAGGCAGGATTTAGAAATCCCATTCGAGGCCCAGGGCGCCGTCGTGGTGGCCATAGGCATCGCGTGACGGCGGCTGGGAGGTTCCGTCCTGGACGAGGTGCTCCGGATCCCCGGTGAAGGGGTCGTCGATGCCGAGGTAGAGGTCGCTATCGAGCGACCACAGCGAGCCCATGCGCAGGTCGTAGGCGCGTGCGCGGGCATGCTCAACGGCGGGGATGCGCGAGAGGCCGGTGGTGTCCATCGGCTCTAATCCGCTAGCGGCCACGGCCGCAGGGGTGCGCGGCGATCCTGCGGGCGCATCCAGCTGCACCAGGCCGCTCGGCAGCTCCGGCATCGGTGACGGCGGCGCCACGTCTGCGCCCCAGGCACCGGCGCTCAGGGCGCTGAGCAGCAGGGCGAGGCCGGCCATCGGGGTGCGGTCGGCGTGCTTCCGCACCCACACCACCCAGCCCAATCCCGCATGGGGAAGGCCGCTCGGCAGGCAGGCAGCGCCGGAGTCAGCAGCATCGGCGCCAGCCCACCGGCTGCGGGGGCACGCTTCAGCGGGACGAGGGGGGCGATGGACCATGGGTGCCTCCTGCCTGGATGAGCAGCTGCGGATGATCGCCTGGACGCATCACATCCGACCGGTCAACACCAGGACCAGCAGGATGATCATCACCACGCCCAGCGCGCCACTCGGGCCGTATCCCCAGGATCTGCTATGGGGCCACGCTGGGATAATACCGATGAGGGCGAGCACCACAATCACCAGAAGGATGGTACCAAGCATGGGAGGCTCCGGACCGAAGGCGGTCGTCAGGGTGGCGGCGGGGATGAGGGAACGGCCGTGCAGCGGACTCTCAGCGAGCGCCAGGGCAACGGCACGCCCGGGCACTGCAGGCAGCATACCGGCTGCGTGCCCTGGTCCCTATAGGGTCATCACCTGATTCAGGTCCAGGAGCGTGCAGGTCGATGCGTCCTGGTGCGCCGCTTCATCGGCGGCGCATGGCCGTTCACTCCACCCGGATGTCGATCGGGATGGCGGCGGTCTCTGCGCCGCCGTGATGCAGCAGCACGCCCAGGGGCAGACGCGGGGTGGGTGCGGCGGGCAGCGGCAGGCTGAGCTGGACGACAGTGCTGCCGAAGGGCGCGACCGTGACCGGCACGGCGGGGATGGCGGCGATGCTGCCCGCGGATGGGTCGAGGTCGAGCGTGCCGCTGAGGGGCGTGGGCGAGGGGTTCCACACCGTCACGCTGAGCTGTGCGCTGCTGCCGGCCGCCGCGCGGCCTCGGGTCGCGAGGCTGAGCAGCGGTCCGGCATCATGGGCCAGCAGCACCGGCACCGCCGAGGACACCGTCCCCAGCGCGAGCGTGCAGCCGGAGCCGGATGCGCTGATGGCCAACGCCCGCGGACCGCTCGTCACCATGCCGCCGGCCTCGCTGGTGCCGGGGAAGGCGAAGGCGGCATGGATGCCGTCGCTGGTCGCGCCGGGCAGGCCTACGGTGACCGCATCGGCGGCAACCGCTGCCGATCCGCGCGCGCCCTGCGCGGCGACCACCACCAGGTGGTTGCCGGCGGCGTCATCCAGGATGGCGGCGTCGGGATGGGTCCGGGCCGCATCGCTGAGCGCCAGCGGCGCCGGGATGCCGGCCTGCAGGAGGATGCCGGCGAGAAGCGGCGCCAACCCCGGCGCGCCGCCGAGGTAGCCCCCGCCGGCCGCACCGGCGATGAGGATGGCCTGGCCCGTGCCGACGCGGTTGCGGGTGATGCCGGGGCTGCCGGTGGCGAGGTGGCCGAGCACCTCCGCTTGGTGCGCAACCAGCAGCTGGGGGGCGGAGACGGACACGCCCGGCGTGCCGCCGGGCGCATCCGTGATGCTGCCGCTCGCCGCGCCGCCGGCGCTCGCGCTGGCACCGAACAGCGCGTCCAGGCCGAAGGCTGGTTCACTCCCGGCCGGTGCGCCCCAGCGATCGGCCTCGGCGATCCCGGCGCTGGCGATCAGCGTGCCGCCCGCAGTGACGAAGGCGCGCAGGTTCTCGGCAAGCTCGGCATCCATCAGCGGGGCAGCCGGCACGATGATGGCGCGGTAGCTGCGCGCCGCCCCGGCGCGCAGCTGGGCCGCGAACACCACATCGACCGGGTAGCCGGCGTCGGCGAGCGCCGCATGCATGCCGTGGAACTCGCTATCGAGCTGCGATCCGCCGTCGAGGGGATGGCTCTCCAGCGCCGCCGAGCGGATGTAGGCGTCCGGGTCGAGGCACACCGCCACTGCCGCGGGTGCGGCGCGGAAGGCGCCCAGATGGAGCATGCGCAGCTCGTGGCTGAGATCGCGACAGGCGCGCACGCGCAGGTTGTACTCGCCATCGGTGAGCGAGAACTCGTCGGAGCGGCTGAAGCCCCACAGCATCACCCCGTCGATGCCGTGGCCGTACATCGTCCACAGTTCGCTGCGCAGCAGATCGGCGCGCACGGCCTCGCTGAGCGGCTTCCACACCGGCGAGCGCTGCGAAAACACCTCGCATTCGATGACCTCGGCGCGGCGGTGGTGCGCCACGCCACGCAGCTGGTCGAGCGCATAGGGGACGAAGGCGCGGTCGCTCCACTGGCTGGGATAGATGTCCATGCCGACGGTGTCCATGGCCGCGCTGTAGGCCTCGAGATCGGCGCAGCGGTAGGCATACCAATTGTTCGTCGGGCCGTCGAGGTTGGTGGTGCGCGCCAGGTCGGGGCGGACGCGCTGGGCGAAGCCGGCCTCCCAGCGCAGGAAGTCGGCGATCGACGCCACCTGCCAGCGCCGCCAGTCCATCCACGCCGCCAGCGCCACCCCCGGCGGCTTGCCCGGCGGGACGACCTCGGCGAAGGAGGCATAGTGCGTCCCCCAGCGGCGGTTGAGCGTGGCGATGTCGCCGTGCTGGCTGGGCAGCCAGGCGCGGAAGCCCGCGACGCTCGCAGGACTGTAGTCGAACAGGCGGTTGGTGAGCCAGTGCATGCCCGGTTCGTTGTGCAGGATGACCCCGGCGATGCGGTGGCTGGGCGGGAAGTGCGTCAGGTAGGCGGTGAAATCCTTCGCCAGGTGGTCGCGGAAGCCCTGGTTCGCGTAGGCATACTGCGGCCACGCGGAGCCGTCGTAGGTGATCGCCCAGGAGGCGTGATCCTCGATCCCGGTTGCACCCTGCTGATCGACCAGCCAGGCGTCCTTCTGGGCGAAGTAGTCGGCCGATGGGTAGTGGCTGCCGAGCTGCAGGTAGACGCCCACCCCATGCTTGGCGAGCTCGGCCGCCCAGCTGGCGTGGCCATCCGCCGCCCAGCCATAGCCCCCGCCGGTCAGGCGCACGCCGTTGAGGCCGGCCTCATAGAACAGGCTGCGCGTGGCCGGCGGACGGTCGGCGCCGAAATCGGCGCCGAAGAGGATGGCGCGCTCCGCGGCTGGCGCCGCCGCCTCGCCTCCGCCAGCCGCCCGTTGCTGGGCGAAGACCAGTCCGATGGCGACGAGCAGGGCGGTGCAGGGGCGTGTGGGCATCGGGGCGGTTCCAGCTGGGGGGATGCCCCATCTCGGCATGCGGATGCCGCCAGTCAACGCCCGAGGCCGCGCTGCGGCGGTGGCGCCAGGCCTACAGGCGGGAGGGATCGTCCGGGGGCGCAACCTGGCAGGCGGCCATGCCCCAGGCCAGGGCACCGGCCAGGCCGATGTAGAGCAGCCCGATGGCCAGGCGCTGGCCGGCCGTGACCTCGAAATACCGGCGCTGGGCGTCGGTGGCCGGCCGGAACAGCGACCACAGGCGCGGCAGCGACAGGATCAGGATCACTCCGAGCAGGAGGTTGGGGTGGAGCACCAGCAGCGCACCCAGGATGAGCGAGCCGACCAGCCACAGCCAGGGCGACAGGGCGGTCACGATGCGCCCGCCATCCAGGGTGCCGATGGGGATGAGGTTGAAGAGGTTGAGCAGGCAGCCGCTATAGGCCAGGGCGAACCAGAACGGACTTCCGGTGTACCAGCCGATGAGCCCGCAGGTCAGCGCGCCGACCGCTCCCATCAGCGGTCCCCCGATGCCGACCAGGGCTTCGACCCAGGCATTGCGCGGAGCGTCCTTGAGCGCGATGAAGGCACCCATGAAGGGGATGAAGACCGGCGCGCCGACCTTCAGGCCCAGGCTGCGGGCCACCAGCAGATGGCCGCACTCATGGATCAGGAGCAGGATTACGAAGCCGAGCGCGAATTCCCAGCCCCAAAACAGGGTGTAGGCCATGACCGAGAGCACCATGGTGCCGCCGGTCTTTAGCAGCAGGGGCAGGAACTTGAGCAGGGGGATCGCCAGCGTCTTCAACCCCGCAAGGTACTTCAAGCCGATGACGGCAGCGGTGATCAGCGTCATCGCGATGGTTCGCAGCATCCTCCAGGGGGAGCGGGCGACCGGGGCGTCGTCGCCGAATGCGCCAGGGGGGCGGGACAGGGCGAAGCGGGCATCTGCGGAGCGATCAAGCGGACCAGGATCATCGGTCATGGCGGCCTTCCGGCTGCGGGTGGCTGCTGGCATGCTCGCACCGCCACCGGTGCACTGCCAGGGGAAACCTTGGGGGGCGGTGGGCAGAAGCGCGCGCGGCGTAGCCGCCCGCCACCGTCCAGCGCCTCAATCGCCGGAGCGGATGAAGGACTCGAGCTGATGGCGCAGGGCGGGATGCCGGAGCTTGGTGAGCGCGGTGACCTGGATCTGGCGGATGCGCTCACGGGTCACCTGGAAGCGCTGGGCGATGTCGGTGAGGGTATAGGCATGGCCATCGCGCAGCCCATAACGCAGCGCGATGATCTCGCTCTCGCGCGCATTGAGGACGCCGAGCAGGCCGGTCACGCGTCCGGCCAGTTCAGCGGAGTCATCGATATCCTCGCTGGGCGCGCGGCGCGGATCTGCGATCAGCGCGCCGAAGGCAGTATCGCCGCCCGCAACCAGCGGCCGGTCGAGGCTGACGGTGCGTCTGGCCGCGCCGCTGATGCGGTTGAACTCCTCCGGCGTCACCCCTGCCTCCCGGGCGAGCACCTCGGCGCTTGGCTGGTGGCCGGTCGCCGCGGTCAAGCGCCGGCGGATGGCGTGGATGCGGTTGCGCGTGTCGATGAGGTGCTGCGGCAGATGGATGAGATTCGCCTGCTCATCGATGGCACGCTGCACCGCCTGGCGGATCCACCAGCTGGCATAGGTGGAGAACTTGTAGCCGCGCTGGTACTCGAACTTATCCGCCGCCACCAGCAGCCCGGCATTGCCTTCCTGGATGAGATCGATGAATTCCAGCCCGCGATGGCGGAACTTCCTGGCGATCGAGACCACCAGGCGCAGGTTGTGCGCCACCAGCTGCTGCTTGGCGAGCTCATAGAGCCGGCGGCGCCGGAGGATGCGCGCGCAGCGGGCGAGGAAGGCGTCCCGGGATTCGCCGAGACCGCCGTCCAGGCGCTCCAGCCGCTCGGCTGCGTCCGGCTGCTCGGCAGGCGAGGGCGAGTGCAGGCGCAGCACGGTGCGGCGCAGGTCGAGCAGCTCCCCGTGGATGCGCTCGATGAGCGTGCGCTCGAGGCCCAGCTCGCCGAGCAGGGCCGCGGCGCGGGCGAGGCGCCGGCGCAGCAGGTGATCGTGCGCCTGCTCCCCGCCGGCGCTGACGCTCGCATCGCCTGAACGCCCGTCGATCCCCGTCACGCATCCGGGGTGGGCCGGCTGCCGGCCGAGGCGCTGCTCGAGCTGGGCCAGGGTGGCGCCATGCTCCTGCAGCTGCGCCAGGCGCTCACGCTGACCGGTGGCGCCGCCCGGGGAGCGCGACTGGGCGATCATGGCCGCTCGGCGTTCGCATTCCTGCTCGATCCACGGCACGGCAAGCCGCACCGCTACCGTGGTGCCCAGCAGCGCACGCTGGTAGCCGCTGCGGTAAAGGGCGATACGGCGGGCTAGCTGGACTTCCTCGGCCGGGGTCAGCAGCGCGAACGATCCCATGTGGGCGAGGTAGGCCTGGATCGGGTCGGCCAGCCCACCCCGCGCGTCGTCGTCGGGCGGCGATGACCAGGCATCGCCATCTGTGTCGCCGTCGCCCGCGACCGCATCGCTGTCCGCGTCCATCGCCGGATCACCGGCATCGGCCGGCGCGCCGGTGTCCGGCAGCAGCTCGGCCTCCGGCACCTGATCGGCTACCGGCAGCAGCTCGGCCTCCGGCACCAGCTCAGCCTCCCGCTCTGCGTCACGCAGGAAAGCGGATGTCGTCCAGCTGGCCTCCTGGTCGCCGCTGGCGGGGGGCCGTTCGAACGCCGTGGTGGCATCATGATCCATGACCGGTCCTGTCCCAGGAAGCGACGTCCGCCCGCTCGTCGGAGTGGCGGGCATGCGGGAGGCGGGGGCGCCGAGCTGCGGGGCAGCCGGTGGTGCCGCGGCACAGAAGAGGACGATCAGGCGGGTAGGGGACCTGCAGCGAAGGGGGGAAGGTTGCACAGCGCACGCCGTGGCGGTGTGGGCGCCGGCCAGCACGCCGGCTGGGCTCCCGCTCGGCGCTGCACCCGCCGCGCTGAGCGACGGGCCAGGCCGGGAGAGGGGGGATTCCCCTTGAGCACCTGGACCAGCGCTCCAGCATCGTCGCGTCACCTCCACCCCCCCCACGACCTCAGCGGCGTCGATGCGGCCGGCTGCCGCTCTCACCACCAGGAGCACCGGATGCACCTTCCATCCACGATCCCGCAACCGGGCAGATCCAGTCCGGCCATCGCATTCCTGCTGCTGGGGTGCATGGCCGGCCTCCAGGCGGCGGTGCCGACCCCGGACCATGTGCTGATCGTCATCGAGGAGAACCACTCCAAGATCCAGATCCTCGGCTCGCTGATGGCGCCCTACATCAACAGCCTGGCGGACCAGGGGGCGGCGATGACCCAGTCCTACGCCATCACCCACCCCTCGCAGCCGAACTACCTGGCGCTGTTCTCCGGCTCGACCCAGGGTGTGACCGATGATGCGACGCCGCACCGCTTCACCTCCCCGAACCTCGGTGCCGCGGTGATCGCCAAGGGGCTCTCCTTCGGCGCCTACAGCGAGGATCTCCCGGCGGTCGGTTCGCTGGCATCGAAGCAGGGCAAGTACGCCAGCAAGCACTGCCCCTGGATCAACTGGCAGGATGCCCCCAGCAATGGCATCCCGGCGACCAGGAACATGCCGCTGTCCAGCTTCCCGCAGGACTTCTCCACCCTGCCCACGGTGTCCTTCGTCATCCCCAACCTGCTCAACGACATGCACGATGGCACGGTCGAACGCGGCGACGGCTGGCTGCGCGAGCATCTGGACGGCTATGCGCAATGGGCCAAGACGCACCAGAGCCTGCTGATCGTCACCTGGGACGAGGACGACTACAAGGGCACCAACCAGATCCTCACCGTCATCGTCGGTGCGCAGGTCAAGGTGGGTCCGGATGCCGAGCACATCACCCATTACAACGTCCTGCGCACGATCGAGGACATGTACAGCCTGCCGCACTCCGGTGCGACCGAGCAGGCGGCGCCCCTGGCCGAGTGCTGGAACAGGCCGGCGCGCTGATGGACGGGGCGGTGCCGCCGGTGCACGACGCTGTGGTAGGCGCATGATCGCCTGCGGCCAGCCAGGGCATCCCGGCGTCAACGGCACCCCGGTGCCATGGGTAGCCCTAATATCCGTCAGCCTGCGCCGGGCTGGGACCCCGGTCGCGGGGGTGGAGCAGCGCAGGCCGGAGGGGCTGATGCGGCGACGGCTCCGGGTCCTTTCGCCGCCATCGACGGTCACAGGAGCTGCAGGTGGCTGATACGACGATCATGCGCTCCATCCCCGGCAAGGCGGCCTCCGACGGCATCAGCATCGGCACCGTCCTGTGGGATACCCCCCGCGCGGCGGCCACCGAGATGACGCAGGTCGATCCCGGCAGGCCGCTGACGCGCGACGATGTGCTCGGCGCCATGGCCGCGACCGCCGCCCAGCTCAAGGACTTCCAGAAGCGCATCGTGGCGCGCATCGAGGAACCGGTCTCCGACCTCTTCTGCGCGCACCTGGCCATCCTCGCAGACCATGCCCTGATGGCCTGCATCGACGAGCGGCTGGGCACCGGCCTGCAGGTCGTCGAGGCGGTGCGCCAGGCCTTCGACCATTTCATCCAGATCCTTTCGACCAGCCGCTCGCTGAGCGTGCGCGAGAAGAGCCATGACCTGCGCGACCTCTGCCAGCGCGTGCTCGCCAACCTCGGCGGACCGCAATCCCCCTGCCGCGATCTCAGCGGCCGCATCCTGATCGCCGAGGAGCTCCTGCCCTCAGACCTGCTGCGCGTGGTCGCAGAAGGCATCGGCGGCATCATCCTCACCGGCGGCGGGGTGACCGCGCACATCGCCATGCTCGCCCGTTCGCTGCAGGTGCCGATGGTGCTCAGCGAGGGCGAGGCGGTCAGTGCCCTGGACGAGGGCCAGCGCATCCTCCTGGATGCGATCCAGGGCACCGTGGTGGTCGATCCGGATGAGGCGCTGATCGGCACCTATGCCCCGCTGCTCTCACGCACGTCGAAGCCGGTCGCACCTGGCCCGCTCGGGCACGCCGAGACCATGACCAGGGATGGCCGGCGCATCCGCGTCTTTGCCAATGTCGGCTTGCTCGCCGAATTGCCGCTGGTGCACGCCTGCCAGGCCGAGGGCATCGGGCTCTACCGCAGCGAGATCCCCTTCCTGGTGCGCGACGACCTGCCGAGCGAAGTGGAGCAGATGCGCATCTACCGGCGCCTGCTCGAGGGCATGGGCGGCCGGCCGGTGGTGTTCCGCACCCTGGACGTCGGCGGCGACAAGCCGGTGGCCTATCTGCCGCTGCCGNNCACCAAGGTGCTCTCGTACTACCCCCAGGATGACCAGGCCAATCCCTCGCTCGGCCTGCGCGGCATCCGCTTCTCGCTGCGCCACCAGGCGATCTTCCGCACCCAGCTGCGCGCCCTGCTGCGCAGCGGCCATGGGCATCGCCTGCAGATCCTCTTCCCCCTGGTCTCCTCGGTCGACGCCTTCCTGATCATCACCGGCATCGTGCGCGAGTGCATCGCCGCGCTGATCGCCGAGGGCCTCGACTGCAACCGGCAGCCCGAGCTGGGGGTGATGATCGAGCTGCCATCGGCGGTCGGCGTGGTCGAGGAGCTGGCGGGGGAATGCGACTTCCTCTCCATTGGCACCAACGACCTGGTCCAGCACATCCTAGTGTCCTGACACTGAAGT
>PLEW01000223.1 GCA_003136555.1 Planctomycetota bacterium
CTCAAGGGGAGGGGGAGCAGACGCGCTGCCGCCCCTGGTCACCATCGCCGGCCTTCGCCACTGTTTCGGCGCCGCCGTTGCGCTCGACGGCATCACCGCGACCATCCGCCCCGGCGAGATCACTGGCCTGGTCGGCCCCAACGGGGCCGGCAAGACCACCCTTCTGCGTCTGATCGCCGGCCTGCTGCGCCCGACCGCCGGGACGATCACCGTCCTCGGCCACGACATGACCACCGATGCCGCTGCCGCCCATCCCTCGATCGGCTACATGCCGCAGCGCTTCGGCCTGTACGACGATCTCAGCGTCCAGGAGAACCTCGACCTCTATGCCGACATCCACGGCGTGCCGGCCGCGCAGCGGGCGGTGCGCTATGGCGAGCTGATGGAGATGACCGCGCTGGGCCCCTTTGTCGACCGTCTGGCCGGCCAGCTCTCGGGCGGGATGAAGCAGAAGCTCGGGCTCGCCTGCACGCTGGTGCGCTCCCCCGAGCTGCTCCTGCTCGATGAGCCGACCGTCGGGGTCGATCCGTTGTCGCGGCGCGAGCTGTGGACGATCATCAAGCGGCTGGTCGAGCATGAGCATCTGAGCGTGCTGCTGAGCACCTCCTATCTCGATGAGGCCGAGCGCTGCAGCCATGTGGTGGTGCTGCATCGCGGCAAGGTGCTCTGCCAGGGCCCGCCGGCGCAGGTGAGCGCCCTGGCGGCGGGACGCACCTTCATCGCCGTGCCCGGGGCGGGGGAGAATGCTCGCTCCATGCAGGCGCGGCTGCTCGGCGACCGCGAGGTGGTCGACGCGGTGCCCGATGGCGGCCTGGTCAGGATCGTGCGCCGGCTGCCGGGCGCAGCGCCGGCCGGGCAGCAGCCGGTCGCTGCACGCTTCGAAGACGGCTTCATGGTGCTGCTGCGCCAGGCGATGGGCGATCCGCCGATCGGCGGGGATCTGGCATTCGAAGGCGCGAAGCTGCCAGCGGGCGGCGGGCTGGCAGTGGAGGTCAAAGGCCTGGTGAAGCTGTTCGGCAGCTTCGTCGCGGTGGATCACGTCACCTTCGCCGTCCGCCGCGGCGAGATCTTCGGGCTGCTCGGACCAAACGGCGCGGGCAAGACCACCACCTTCCGCATGCTGTGCGGATTGCTGGCATCGAGCGGCGGGACCTTGCAGGTGGCCGGCGCCGATCTGCGGCGCGCTGGCGCCGCGGCGCGCCAGCGCATCGGCTACGTGGCGCAGAAGTTCTCGCTCTACGCGACCCTGTCGGTGCATGAGAACCTGGACTTCTTCGCCAGCGCCTACGGCCTGCACGGCCCCGAGAGGAAGCGCAGGATCGCCTGGGCATTGCACCAGTTCGAGCTGTCCTCGCATGCCAGCGTCCCCAGCGGGCAGCTGGCAGGCGGGTTCAAGCAGCGCCTGGCGATGGCCGCCGCGCTGCTGCATGGGCCCGAGATCCTCTTCCTCGACGAGCCGACCAGCGGCGCCGATCCCCTGGCGCGCCGCGAGTTCTGGCGGCGGATCACCACCCTGGCGGAGCAGGGGGTCACCGCGATCGTGACCACCCACTTCATGGAGGAGGCCGAGTACTGCGATCACATCGCCATCATGGATGCCGGCCGCATCCTCGCCCAGGGCACCCCCGCCGAGCTGCGCCAGCATGCCCGCCCGGTGGCGGGCCATGAGCCGTCCATGGAGGACGCCTTCATCGCCATCGTCGAGGACGCGCGCCACGCCTCCACGGCCGCGCAGCGGTGAGGCGATGACCCCCGCGCAAGGCAGACCGGCTTCGTGGCTGCCCGCCAAGGCCCGCCGCATCCGGGCCCTGGTGCGCAAGGAGTTCCACCAGATGGTGCGGGATCCCAGCACCATCGCCATGGGCATCATCCTGCCGGTGATCCTGATCCTGCTCTTCGGCTACGGCCTGTCGCTGGATGTGAAGGACGTCAAGGTCGCGGTGGTGGTCGAGAATCCCTCGCCCATGCTCTCGGAGCGCACCTCCGGCTACCGCCTGTCGCCCTACTTCAACGCCCGCTTCATGGATTCGCTGTGGCAGGCGGAGGACCTCATGCGCCGGCGCGAGGTGGATGGCATCGTGCATTTCGCCTCCGATGCCGATCGCCGCGAGTCGGGCGGTGATACGCGTACCCATCTGGTGGTCAATGGCACGGATGCCAACCGCGCGCGCATCATCCTGGGCTATGACCTGGGGGTGCTCGCCATGCCGGAGCAGCGGCAGGCCAGCAAGGCCCTCCCAGGCCCGGGCGTCGGCCAGGTGGTGGTGCAGGACCGCCTGTGGTTCAACGAGGCCAATGACAGCCATTACTTCCTGGTGCCCGGCCTGATCGTGCTGGTGATGACCCTGATCGGCGCGTTCCTGACCTCCATGGTCATGGCGCGCGAGTGGGAGCGCGGCACGCTCGAGGCCCTCTTCGTCACGCCGGTGCGCACGGACGAGATCCTGCTGGGCAAGACCATCCCCTATTTCGCCCAGGGCATGATCGGCCTGCTGCTGTGCCTGCTCGCCGGGAAGTGGATGTTCCATGTGCCCATCCTCGGCTCGGTCGCGGTGCTGGCGGTGACCTCGATGCTCTACCTCCTGGTCGCGCTGGCGATCGGGCTGCTCATCTCGTCGATGACCAAGAACCAGTTCGTCGCCAGCCAGATCACCCTGCTCGCCACCTTCCTCCCGGCGATGATGCTCTCGGGCTTCCTCTTCGACCTGCGCAGCATCCCCGCCTTCATCCGCTTGCTCACCTACCTCCTCCCGGCCAAGTACTACGTCGCCCTGCTGCAGACCCTCTTCCTCGCCGGCGACGTGTGGGCGGTGATCGTGCCGAACACCCTGGTGCTCGCCGTCATGGCCATCGTCCTGCTGGCGCTGGCGCGGCTGGTCACCCGCAAGCGGCTGTCATGAGGAGCGCACATGCGTGAAGCCCTGCTGCGCATCATCGCGCTGACGCGCAAGGAGCTGCTGGCGGTGCTCAAGGATCCGCGCAGCCGCATGAGCCTGCTCATCCCGCCGATCATCCAGTGCCTGGTGTTCGGCTATGCCGCGACCTACGACCTCACCGACGTCCCCTATGTGGTGATCGACCAGGACCGCAGCCAGGCGTCACGCGAGCTGCTCTCCGGCCTCGATGGCTCGGGCGTCTTCCACCGCATCGCCAACCTGGAGCGCATCGATCAGCTCAAGGCCTGCATCGACCAGCGGCGGGCCATCGTCGCCGTCCAGATCGGCCAGGATTTCCAGCGCAAGCTGGAGGCCGGGCAGCAGGTCGGCATCCAGGTGATCTCCGATGGCAGGAACTCCAACACCGCCGCCACGGCTTCCGGCTACATCAACACCATCGTCGCCACCTTCAATGCCACCTGGCGCACCCAGCATGGCGCCTCCGCGCCCGCGCCCGAGGTCATCAGCCGCGCCTGGTTCAACCCCAACCTGGAATCCCGCTGGGTGATGATCCCGAGCCTGATCGGCACGCTGACCATGATGCAGACGCTGATGCTCACCGCGATGTCGATCGCCCGCGAGCGCGAGCAGGGGACCTTCGACCAGCTGCTGGTCACACCCTTCCGGCCCGCCGAGATCATGGTCGGCAAGGCGCTGCCCTGCATGCTCATCGGCGGCATCCAGGCGACCCTCGTGCTGATGGTCGCCCAGCTGTGGTTCGCCATCCCCTTCGCCGGATCGTTCATCACCCTCTACGTGGGCATCATCCTGTTCCTCCTGTCGTCGGTGGGCATCGGCCTGTTCATCTCCTCGCTGACCGCCACCATGCAGCAGGCGATGCTCTACTCCTTCATGGTGATGATGCCCTTCATGCTGCTCTCCGGGCTGACCACATCGATCAGCAGCATGCCCGAGAGCCTGCAGTACGCGACGCTGGTCAATCCGCTGCGCTTCGCCATCGAGATCACCCAGCGCGTCTACCTCGAGGGAGCGGGGATCTCCCAGCTGATCGGGGACCTCTGGCCGATGGCGATCATCGCCGCCGTCACGCTGACGGCAGCCTCGTGGATGTTCCGGCGCCGCCTGCAATAGCGTGCGGAGCGGCCGTGCTCGTCCCGAAACGGGGGCGGCACCGCCTGCTGATCGTCGGGTGCCTCAGCTCGGCAGCGGCGCATGGATGCAGTGTCGCTAGGTTCGGCTCCACGCTCGCCCCGCCGCTGCGGCACCGATATCCATCTCGAGCATGAAAGGACGTCAGCCATGAATGCCCTCCGCACCGCCTGCCAGACGATGGGGCCAGCCCTGATCGCCTTCGGCCCGCTCCTGATGGTGATCGGACTGGGCATGGGAGGCGATCCGATCCATGCCGTCATCGGCGCCCTGACGATCGCCGGCGGGGCCCTGCTGCTGCAAGGGAAGATCGACAGGTTCGAGAAGAAGGTCGAGGAATTGAGCAGGAGGTAGCCGTGCAGCCCCAGCACGATGCGGCGATCATCGCCAACATGCAGAAGGAGCGGATGGCGCGCATCAACGGCGCCATCCTGATCGGCGGCTTCCTGGTGATGATGATTGCCGGCATCCAGGGCTATAAGAAGCTCTTCGGCTACTCGGCGCTCGGCTTCCTGGTCTCCTTCATCGTCATCTACAATGTCTCGACGCGGTCGCCGAAGTGCTCGCTGTGCAGTGCGCGTCTGCACCAGATCAACCAGCGGATGTCAGCAATCGAGCTCAAGCGGATCTGCCAATCGGAGCATGCCCCGACGCACCTGCTGCTGGCAGCGCATGTGCTGGACGACCAGCGCGTCAACCAGTCGAGCCAGGGCTACGAATGCCACCACTGCAGGAAGATGGCGATACTCGGCTGAAGTCCTGCAGGCATCCCCGGCTAGGCGGCTCGCCGTGCCCCTCCGCTGCCCGCTTGACAGCAGTGCGCACGCGCGGAGACAATGATCGTCATGCCCCCAGACGTCCAGCAGCCGATATACCGCTGGAGCATCCATGGTTGACCTGCGCCCGCCCGAGGAGTTGAAGGCCGCGCACCAGGAGGAGCTGAAGCGCCTTGAGCTGGTGCGCATCGCCAACCAGAAGAGACGGCTGGCGGTCGCGCTGCTCACCGGCCTGATCGCTGCTGCGGTCGCCTGCGCCGTGCCGATGGTCACCGGGGGCGGCAGCCTGCTGCTGATCGTCTGCGTCGTGCTCTTCGGCATCGTCTGGTCGGTGGCGGTGCAGTTCCTCGCCGTCAACCACCTCATCTCCTGCGTCGTCTTCTCGCTGCCGTGCATCATCGCGGATGGGCTGATGGATCTGAGGCCGGATCTGTTCTGGTGGCTCGCGCTGGTCATCGCCGGCACGGTCATCGGCCTGGTCAACGACACCTACCGCCGGCACATCGGCGACCTACCCTGACGCCGCGCCCGGGCGCGGCACCGCTCACCGCGTCGGGCGGACGAGCAGCACCCAGCCGACCGCGGCCAGCTGATCGGGCAGCGGACGGGCGGTGAAGCCGGCGGCGCGTGCCGGCTCGAGCAGCTCGCTGGTCATCAGCGGCGTGGCGACCACCAGCAGCGCATTGACCATGCCGTGGGTGACCAGGTAGGCGAGGCCGCCATCGGTCACCAGCCCATGGCGCTGCTCGATCGCATACATCAGGAAATCGGGCGCCAGGCCGGGATAGCGGTTGTCGTTGGCATGCCAGGGCTGGCAGAGGATCTCGTCGTCGACGAAGGCCGGCTTGGGCGCGCCCGCCAGCACCTGCTCCAGCAGGCGGTGCTGCGCCTGGTCCGCCGGCGAGCCGCGGGTGATGCCGGAGCTGTCCAGGAACAGCGAATGGCAGGGCCGCCCGCACAGCAGCGCTCCGAGCACCGTGGCGCCAACCAGCAGGCCGGTGCGTGCACCGCTGGCGCTCATGCGCATCACCCGCACCAGGGTGACGGTCGCCAGGGTCGACGCCAGGACCATGCCCTCGAGCAGGTGGTTGCGTCCGGAGCCCTCCTTGCCGATGGCGACGATGCCCAGCCCGACTGCGATCAGGCAGCCGCAGGCCACCACCCGGATCGACTCCGCCTGCGGCGCGTCGACCGCCGGCAGCAGTGCGCGCGTGCGCTGCCGCAGGCGCAGCACGGCCGGCAGCAGGGCGAAGATCCAGATCAGCAGCAGCGGCGGCAGCAGCTGCTGGGAGCGGTTGAACGAGTCCCACGGCACGATGCGGTTGATGCTCGACAGGTAGAGGGTCTGGTAGCGGTAGGCCTCACCGCCCAGGAACACGGTCAGCGCGAAGGCCACCCCGATGATTCCGGCGAGGACCAGGGCGACGCGCCGGGTCGGCCGCGACAGCATCCCGGCGAGCACCGCCCCGCTGAGCATCCACAGCAGCGACTGCTTGAGCGCCCAGGCGGCATAGAAGGGCACCGCCGCGAGCGCCATCAGCCAGGCGGAGCGACGGCGCAGTCCAAGCAGGGCCAGCCACAGCCCTAGCATCGCCATGGCGGTGGCGGGCACATCCGGGCGCACCGACACCAGCCACCAGTTCAGGAACGAGGAGCCGAACCAGGTGAGCGCCACCATGGCCGCCATCAGCCAGCGCTCCCGGGGCCGCACGGGTCCGCTCACCAGCAGACCGAGCACACGCCATTGCGCCCAGGCGCCGATCAGCCCGGACAGGCAGGTGATCAGGCGCGCGCTCGCCACCAGGCGGTCGCCATCGGCGCCGAGCCAGGAGCACAGCCGGCCATAGCCCTCATAGAACAGCAGGTTGTAGATCGCGCTGTCATAGAGCCCGGCCGCGGGGATCTGGTAGATCGGATAGCCATGCGCGGCCTTCCACACCGTGTAGATCACCACGCCCTCCTCACCGCTGGTGGAGAACAGGCGCAGATCGGTCGGCAGTGCCAGGCAACGTGCCAGGCACAGGACCAGCGAGAGGGCGGCAGCGAGGGTGAGGGCGGCCAGCAGCCAGGTTTGGGGATCCCGGCAGCAGGACCGGGTCGCTGGAATGCAGTTGGAATCGCTCATCGCCCTGCCTTCCCGCTGGAACGGACCACCGCTGGCATCAGGCGTCGCAGCACCATACGGCGAGCGCTCAGCGGCATGCGGTCGTCTGGGAGAAGACCGAGCCCCTCATCCTTCCCGGTGGCCGGGGATCAGGGCGGGCGCGAGCCTAGGTCAGGCTCCGCACCTGGCAAGATGGCGTGAGCGTCGGGCGCCGTGCGGTCACCAGAGCCCGCACCGCAGGTGTGCTGCGGGTGGGGCATTCCCGATGCACCGACTTAAGTCATGTCGGCACTGCCATCTGCGACCACCCCCCTCATCCTTCATCATTCCTTCACATGGCGCCGGCGCGCTGTCGGAGCAGGGCAGGATGTGGCATTTCCCCAATCGCCACCTACCGTCCTCAAGCATGCCGGGCAGCAGTGTCACCTCACGCGCATGCCCCCCGATGATCCCTGCATCGGGGGCTGAGCCGATCGCGATCCTCGATCGCACACCGGGGGACGACGGCCCCGGCCTGCCGCAGGCCGGCGCGGTGACGGCCGCCACCAGGGTCGGCGTCGAGCCGGGCGTCAGCCGAGCGGAGCCAACCACGTCGCTGGCGGTCGCCGGAGCGCAGGCGATCGCCATCTCGGTGGTGGTGCCGACCTTCAATGAAGCGGACAACGTGGGCACCCTGGTCGAGCGCCTGGAGGAGGCGCTGGCGGGACGGCGCTTCGAGGTCCTGATCGTCGATGACGACAGTCCCGACCTGACCTGGCAGCGGGTGGAGACGCTCGCGCGCACGCGGCCATGGCTCGGCTGCTACCGCCGCATCGGCACCCGGGGACTGTCCAGCGCGGTCATCGACGGACTGGTACGCGTCACCGGATCGGCGCTCGTGGTCATCGATGCGGATCTGCAGCATGATCCCGCGCTGGTGCCGCTGCTCGCCGCGCAGCTGGACCAGGCGGAGGTCGCGGTGGCGTCGCGCTATACCGCGGGCGGCGAAACCTGCGGCTGGTCGTGGATGCGCCTGGCGCTCTCGCGCGGCGCCACCCTGATGGCGCGCCTCGTGCTGGGTGCCCCAACCAGCGACCCGATGAGCGGCTGCTTCGCCGTGCGCCGCTCGCTGATCGAACGCATCGCCCAGGATCTCCAGCCGCGGGGCTACAAGATCCTGATGGAGATCCTCTATCGCGGGGGGGTGCGCCGGGTGGCGGAGGTGCCGTACCGCTTCGGCCTGCGCCTGCATGGCGATAGCAAGCTCACCGGGTCGATCGCCTGGGATTTCCTCGCCTCGATGTGGGATCTGCGCTTCGGCGCGGTCCTGCCGGTACGCTTCCTGAAGTATTGCGTGGTCGGCGCCAGCGGGGTCGGCATCCAGCTGATGGTGACGCATCTGCTGCGCCAGATCCCGGCGCTGCATACCGCCGATTCCGCCATCGCCACCGCCGCCGCCATCTGCTGCGCCATGGTGTCCAACTACGCGCTCGACAATGCCTGGGCCTTCGGCGTGGCGCGCCATCGCTGGGGTCTGCCGTGGCTGGCGGGATTCGCCAGCTTCGCCCTGGTGTGCACTGCGGGGGCGGTGATCAACTGGTCGGTCACCATCGGCATCCGCCATGCCACCGGCATGCACATGAACGTCTACTTCGCCCAAATGGTGGGCATCGCCGTCGCCACGCTGTGGAACTACGCCCTCAACACCCGCATCACCTGGAAATCGCCGACCTGAGATGGTGACGGCGGTGGTCGAAGGGTCGATCGGCCCGGCAGCGCCAGGCGGACCGGATGGACTCGCCTGGCGCCGCCGCCTCGAGCCATCAGGGGCTGAAGAGCAGCGGCAGGAAGGACGCGAGGTAGCTCCTCCACACCGGCCAGCTGTGCCCACCCGCGGTGACCTGCCAGGTATGGTGGATGCCCTTCTCGGTCAGGGTGGCGATGAAGGCCTCGTTCTTCGTCCGCAGGCCATCCTCCTTGCCCACCGCGATCCACAGCAGCTTGAGCGCGCCATTGGTGGCGGCGGCATCCTCGAGGGCGGGCTTCACCATCTCGCCGTCCGGGGGCGCGGCGCTGAAGGCGCCGATCCAGGCGAAGCGCTCGAGGTGCGCCAGGCCGATGCTCAGCGACTGGCCGCCGCCCATGCTCAGACCGGCGATGGCGCGCTCCTTGCGGTCCTTGCTGACGCGGTAGAGCCGCTCCACCAGGGGCATGGCGTCGTCCAGCAGCTCGTGCTGGAAGCCCTCGAGTCCGGTCCGGCGCGGTTTGGAATCAGCGCCGCTGCGCGGCGGGTGGCCGTTGAGCATCACCACCACCATGGGGCGCGCCTTGCCGGCGGCGATGAGGTTGTCGAGTATCCAGTGCGCCTTGCCGTGGACGGTCCAGGTCAGCTGATTGTCGCCCGAACCGTGCTGCAGCACCAGCAGGGGATAGACCGCATCCGTGCTCGTCTCATAGCCGGGCGGGGTGTAGACCACCAGCTCGCGTTCGCAGCCGAATGCGGTCGAGAGGTAGTCGTGGCTGTGCAGGGTGCCATGGCCGACATCCTGGAAATCCCAGAGCGCAGGCGGCGAGGACGGGATGGCGAGGATGCTGGTGCGCGGCTCGCGCATCGGCTTGATCGCGGCATTCGCCGGATCGATCATCGCCAGCCCATCGACCACCAGGCTGTACTCCCACACGCCGGGATCGATCGGTGCGCTGGTAGCGCTCCACACCCCGGCATCGTTGCGCGTGAGCGCCAGGGGGTCCTTCGCCCACTGGCCACGCACCAGCACCTCCTTCGCCGCCGGCGCCTTGAGGCGGAAGGTGACGCTGCGGTCGGCCAGCAGCTCGGGCGAGATCAGCGGCGGCGGTCGCGGCGCGGGCGTCGCGGCAGCGGTAGTGGTTACGGCCGAAGATGCAGCAGCGCCAGGCGCCGGGGCGGTGGCCGTGGTGGAGTCGAGGGGTACGCCGCACGAGGTGGCCAGGACGGCGACCAGCAGCGGGAGGGGCAGCAGACGGGGCATGAGGTGGTGATCCTGGGTCGGTGGACGTGAGCCTGACACGGCGCGGCAGGCGTCGGGACGGTCGGGGGCAGGGAAACGGCACGCCCTAAGGTCATCGGCAGGGCGGCTTTCTCGGCCGGGGTCGCGGCCGCTCGCCCTGCTGTCCGGTGCACCTGCCCGGCAGGAGCGTGCAGCCATGCGGGCTCATGCGGGTGCGCTCCCGCTCTCCCGCAGCGCAAGGTGCATCAACGCTTCGGCGATCGCCCAGTCGTCGCGGGTGGTGATCTTGAGGTTGCGCGCATCGCCCGGCACCAACGCGACCGTGATTCCGGCGCGCTCGAGCACCTGGGCATCGTCGCTGCAGACCCAGCCCTCCTGCGTTGCGCGCGCGAAGGCGATCAGCCCGGCGCTGCGGTGGAAGCCCTGCGGCGTCTGCGCCAGCCACAGCGCTTCGCGCGGCACCGTCTCCAGGACCAGCGCAACGTCGTCGCCTCCGGCTGGGGCGGTGGCGGCGCGTTTGACCGTGGCGCTGCACGGCACCGCCACCACCGCGGCGGCATGGCGCTCCAAGGCGTGGATGCAGGCGGCGATGCAGGAGCGCGGGATCAGCGGCCGCACCGCGTCATGGACCAGGACCGCGGCGCTGTCCGCGGCGCTGGCAGAGAGGGCGGCATGCACCGAGGCCTGCCGCGTCGCGCCGCCGGCGACCAGATGCACCGGGAAGGGCGGCCGGTCGCTGTCGATGGCTGCGCGCACCCTGTCGCGGCTGTCCGCATCGACCGCCACCACCGCCTCGGTGACCATGCCGGCGAAGGCATGCAGGCTGTGCAGCAGCACCAGGCGGCCGCACAGCGGCAGCAGCTGCTTCGGCACCGCAGAGCCGAAGCGCTGTCCGCGGCCGGCGGCAGGGATGATCAGGCTCGCGCGCATGGTCGCAACCGGCGCTGGCGCTCCGGGATCATCGGCGCGACGGCGGCGCAGAGGGCGGCGGCGGCCGGCGCGGCGGCGGGTCCGACTTGGGCGGTCGGCGTTCCAGCGCACCGTCCTCGGCCGCCTCGGTCTCCTTGGAGCGCGAGGGCATATGCACCGAGGTCACGGCAGGATCGATGCCTTCCTTGGTGCGGTATGCGGCCTCGGTGACAGCTTTGTTGGGCTTCTGGGTGGTGCGGTTCTTGGCCGCCGGCGCCTGGGCGGGTGCCTGGGGCGGCTGCGGTGTGCGGCTCTTGGACGGCGGCGCGCCCGGATGGGGGGTGCGGTTCTTGCCCGCCGGTGGGGTTGCCGCGCGCGGCTGCGGGGCGGCCGGCGGGGCCGGGGGGTTGGTCGCGCGGCGCTTGGGCTCGGCCGCCTCCATCACCGGCGGCGGGCTGCCGCGCACGAACGACAGCAGGACCAGCAGCGCGGGGATGAAGGCCAGCACTCCCCACACCACCACATGCACGGGATGGCGTTCCCACATCCCGCCCAGCCCGGCTCCGCCGGTGATCGCTCCGCCATAGTTGCCGATCACCGCGGCCCAGCCTGGTGGCGCGACATACCCGGTCCACGCCAGGTACTGCCAGCCGGCGGCATAGCCCGCGTCGCTGGTGCGCTGGGTCTCGAGCGCGAGGAAATGGTGGCGGGAGGGGAAGTCGCCGAGGTCGCCACCAGCGCGGTAGGCATCGCGCGCCGCGTCGAGGTGCTGCGCCACCTCCGCTCCGGCCGCGCTCTTCTGCTCATCGGTCGCGCCGGGAGCGTTCGCGCGCTTCTGCGCCTGCTCGACCAGGGCGAGGTGCGCATGGCCGATGAAGCGCTCGACCGCGCCCAGCCGCTCGCGGTCGCGCTCGTGGTCGAGGTCGCCGACGGCCGAGGACAGCAGGTTGGCCGCCATGGCCATCTGCCCGGCATGATATAAGCCCATGCCGGTGGTGATCTTCTCGCCTGGCGAGATCGCCTTGAGGGAGCGGGCCGCCTGCTCGAAGTCGGCGGTGCGGCCAGCCTTCTGGTAGGCGAGCATCAGGTTGAATGCCAGCGCGCGGTCCTGGACGCCGAGCGCGCGGGCGCGTTCGAGGTGCGGGATCGCGTCGGCCCAGTCCTCGGTCAGCAGCAGGGCCTGGCCCAGGCCCAGCTGGGCATCGCGCTGGTCCTCCTTCAGCGCCAGCGAATTGCGCAGGCTGGTGGCGGCCTCATGGGCCTTGGCCTTGCCATCGCTGGGATTGTCGCCCAACAGCGCCTGGCTCAGCCGCAGCTGGGTGCTGCCCAGTCCCTGCCAGCACTGGAAATCCTTCTCCTGGGCGGTGGCGGCCTTGTTGAAGCTGGCCTCTGACTGGGTCAGCAGCTCGATGGCTTCGCCAGGGCTGCCGGCGGTCAGGCTGAGCTGGGCCTGGACGGCGCCCAGCTCGTACCAGGCATCCCAGAAGCGGGGACTGGCGGCGGTGGCGCGGCCGAGGCTGATGGCCGCGCGCTTGAGATCGCCACCCGCCTCGGCGATGCGCGCATCCAGATAGGTGAATTCGGCCGGCGCATCGTTGGTCTGCGCCATCGCCACGGCGAGGTAGCGTGCGGCCTTGGCGCGGTCCTTGGCCGCGAGGGCCGCGGAGGCGGTCTGGTAGTTGACCAGTCCTTTGGCATCCTTGGCCCCGCCGAAGCGGTCGGCGATGGCGCAGGCGTCATCCAGGTGGCCGAGCAGGCCGAGCGCCTGGACCGCGCACGCGGCGGCCGAGCTGTCGCCGGCATCCAGTTTCAGGGCGGTGCGTGCCGAGGCCACGGCGGCGTCATAGTTCCTGCCGCGCAACTGCATCTGGGCCAAGGTGCGGAAGCCCTCGCTCCAGGTGGGGAAGGCGGCGGTGATGGCGAGCACCTTGGCCTCGGCGCCGGGATCCTGGGCGGTGATCGCCTGCGCCACGCCTGCCCATTGCTCGGCAGAAGGCCGATCCGCGCCCGCGCACCGTCCTCCGGCCAGGACCAGGCAGGCGAGCAGCAGGCAGCAGCGCCCGGACGGCACCAGGGCAAGGGTCAGGGGCATGCGGCTCATGGAGCGGTCCCAGGCAACGGATGCTGCGCCGGGGGGTGCGCGTCGGCGTCGGCGTAGCCGTCCCGGCGCGCCTGGATCACCAGCTGGGCGATGTCCGTCACCGGCACCGGCTGCAGAACGATCGCCATCCAGGCCTCGGAGGTGAAGGTCCAGGGCAGGGGATCGGAGATCAGGTCGGCGGGGAAGCGTTGCCACCACGACAGGGGGGTCAGCGCGTCGCCGTCGCAGCGAGACAGCGCGCCGTCGGCGGTGCGGCGCAGGCAGGTCACCGGCACCTCCAGCGGCAAGGGCGAGCGGCTGACGTTTTCTGCCAGGGGGTCCTTGAGGATGGTGGCGCCGATCAACGAGAGGGTGAAGGTCCCATCGTCGGCGCCGCTCCCGGGGTCGCTCGGGGGGGGCTGGATGCGTGCCTCGTGGGTGTCGCAGCCGCTGAGAGCCAGCAGCAGTGCTATGGCGCTGCATGCGCCGCGCACGCGCAGGCGGTCCACAGGGCGATGAGCGCAGGGCATCCACGCCACCCTATCTTGGCGGATCGGCAGCGGAAGGGCGAAGCGGCAGCTGCCCACGCATCAGCACCCCGGCCGATCCGAGCACCACCGCCAGCAGCAGGACGGTCTCGAGGCCGAAGAGCATCACCGAGCGGTGATGCAGGACATCGAAGGCCGCATGCGTCTCCTCGCTGTAGTTCGCCCGCTCGGCCTCCTTCACCGGCGGCCGTATCGCCCAGGCCTCGGCGACCACCTGGCGTGCGCACAGGTGCAGGGCGATCAGGCCGACGACTGCGGCCAGGCACGCGCCACCAGCCAGGCGGTTGCGGTCGCGCAGGGCGTAACCGCTGAGGATGCACATGGTCAGCACGGTCAGCGGCCAGGCGCTGGTGTCAGCCACCCCGATCCAGCGCTGCAGCAGATCGCCGAACAGCTCGCCGGCGAGGAATTTGCTCACCAGGTCGGCATGCGGGGGCGCATGGGAGAACAGCGAGGGGGCGACCACCGCCACCAGCGCTACATTGACCGCCAGCCAGGCGCAGGAGGTCAGCAGCACCACGACCAGGAGTATCCTCATGGCACGACGTCCTCCAGCCGGCTGACCGCCAGCATGCGGTGGCGCGGGATGTCGACCCGCTTGCGGTTGGCGCGGATGCCGAGCTTCAGGGTTTCGAGCAGATAGACCTCCTTGGTGCAGTTCGCCTCCTGGTGGTCATGCACATCGGCATTGGCCAGGGCGAGATGGCTGGCATCGACATCGACCAGGGTGCCGATGACCAGGTAGGACTGATCGAGGTCGACGACCACATGCTGGCCGATCAGGATGTGCAGCCAGGCATCTGCAGGATCGCTCATGCGCGCATGCTCGCCTGCCCCGGGCATCCTGGCAAGGACGACGACCCGCCAGCCGTCATGGCTGGGCGGGGGCGGGGGCGGGGGC
>PLEW01000151.1 GCA_003136555.1 Planctomycetota bacterium
ACCGCCGGTGCGCTCAGCGGGGTGCCGTCTTCCTTGAGTGTGCGCACGATATCGTAGATGGAGAAGTTCTGCTTTCGCAGTTCGACCACCCGCTCGCGTAGGCGGACGGTCTTGGCCGGTTCCGGGGTAGGATCGGGGGCGCGTTTGTCGTTGTGGCGATCAGGGAGGAAGAAGGCCTGCGTGAGATCCTGACGGAACTTGTGGCAGAGAACGCGGAAGCTGCCGGCCGAATAACCAAAAGTCGCTGCTGCCACGTGGGACGGCTTTTTGTCGACGAAGTAGGCACGCAGTGCTTCGTATTGGCGGTGGGTTGCATTGGCGGGGAGGAGGAAGGCCTGCTCGGGGTCCGTTATCTTAGTTCGATCACTTATAAACATATGTCCACACTATCTGTAGTGGACTGGGAATACAAGCGGTAGTATTTACCCCGTGAAATACTGGGTATTATGAGAACTCGGCCCGATTGTCTGTCACAATGACTTAGTTGTAATATATTATTATGTTAACTTAAAACATAACATTTAGGCGAATGGAAAGCGGGAAATCACTGATAAGAGCGGCCTAAACCATTAGCCGCGATGGATACGCTGGGAATTCAGGCTAGTCACCGACCAGGAGATTCGCGTCTCGACCAAAATCCTGACCGTCCTGGCCATGACGCTGCAGGGGGCCTTCGGCAAGGAAGGGAGGATCCATTCCCTGGCCGTATTCGATCGCGATCTCGGCGACGGGATCTTCGTCGGGCTGCGGATCGCCAGCGATCCCCGCGCGGACACCATCCAGCTCCTGGTCACGCGGGTGCATCCGGCGGCAGCCGAGCGCAGCGCGGCTCCGCCACGCATCAGCTGATCTTCAGCTGCTCCGGTCCGCCTGAGCACGCCCGTCTCCGGCCGACTGTGCGGGCAATCGGCAGCGACGGAGCGGCTGTCAGCTTAGGCAAGGTATCTGCAGGCTTGGGGGCCGCCTCTCCATGCGCGATCGTCCAGCGCAAGCGATTGCCGTGATCATGGACGCTTCGCGCGACGCTGCACGTCGAGATCGGTGCCGACCCGCAGGCGCTCGAGGTATCCATTATACGAGTACCACCGGTCGCGCTTCTTCCCCGTGGTCTCGGTGAGCACACCGGCCCCCACCAGGGAGTCGATGGCGCGAGCGGCGGTGGGCTTGCTCGTGTCCAAGATCTTCATCGCTGAAGCGACGCTGACCAAGGGGTGCCGGGGGAGCAGTTCGAACATGCGAACGGCGACGACCGAGGTGGTTCCGTGCGTGATGACGCGCGCGCGGTCTGCGGCGACCAGGGCGAAGAGATCCTTCGCTGAAGTAACGGCCTCGTCAGCGATCGTTGCAACCCCGTCGAGGAAGAAGCCAATCCAACTCTCCCAGTCCCCATCGATGCGCACAGCGTTCAAGCGGCGGTAGTAGTCGTCGCGATGCCGCTTGAAGAAAAGGCTCAGGTAGAGGAGCGGCTTTGCGAGCACCTTCCAGTGTTCCAGGAGGAGCGTGACGAGCAATCGCCCGATGCGGCCGTTGCCGTCGAGGTACGGGTGGATGGTCTCGAACTGGACGTGCACAAGCCCGGCACGCACAAGCGGTGGCAGGGTGGTGTCGGCGGAATGCAGATATTTTTCGAATGCGGACAGCACATCGGCGAGCTCGTGCGGCGGCGGAGGGACATAGAACGCGTTGCCTGGCCTCGTTCCGCCAATCCAGTTCTGGCTTCGCCGAACCTCACCAGGCAGCTTCTCGGCTCCACGCACCCCGCGCATCAAGCGCTGATGGGTCTCATTGAGGAGGCGCATGGAAAGCGGCAGCCCCTTCGGGTCGTTGAGCTGCCCACGAGCGAAGGTTAGTGCTTCGAGGTAGTTGCAGACTTCCTCGACGTCCGCGTTCGGAGGCGCGTTGTCTTCGGCCTCGAATGTGAAGAGATCGAACAAGGTCGCCTGGGTGCCTTCGATCTGTGAGGAGAGCACCGCCTCCTTGCGGACGAACGCATAAATGAACCAGTCGAGCGAAGGCACCATCTCGCCCGCGAGCTCGAGCCGGGTCAGCGCATGCTCGGCGGCCCGGAGTCGATCGCCGAGCACGGAGTCGAGCACCAACGGGGGGTCGGCCGGCGGCAACGAGGCCGGAACGAAGGCCGCGACCTCCTCCCCGGCAACCGTAGTTCGCTCGTATCGGCCCGTGGAACGCCTACTCATCAACCTGACTCCGCTAGGAACGATCTCGTTCCTGTTGCGAGCAGAAAGGAACGACTCCGTTCCCAATTGCAGCACTAGGAACGTATTCTTTCCTAGTGGTATTATCTAGTCAAGTGCCAGTCCCGAATCCCGAAGTCATGATCTGCAGATCGTGCAGCAGATGCAGCACTCATGTCTTCCCGTGTCATCTCTTGTCATCTCCTGTCATAGTAGGAAGACATTGCGCCAACTGTAAATGCGTCGTAAGTAGCAATCAGTAATAAACTTACATCTGCCCCCTACCGCCCTTGCCATGCTGTGGTCGAGAGTTCGAGTCTCTTTGCCCGCTGCAAAAGAAACGACACAACCCGCTGGTAAAACGGCGGGTTGTGTCGTTTTCGATTGCCCTCAACAATGCTTCCCGAAATGTCGGGAAGCACTTCACCGAAACTCGAACGGGCCTCCGGCTTAGCTGTAAGTGCCCTATTTGGGGTCTGAAATATTGACGGATTCATGGGCTGCGACTCCTTTGCGTAGGTCGTGTTTTTGCAATGCATTATGTCGATCTGAATCCTGACTAGATTTCCTACCCATGCAGGGTATAGTCCTTTTATGCTCTTTGTCGAAGCGCGACCTTTTGCTAAGCATCGACCCAAATTGATGACCGACGACGAGTTGACCAACCTGAAGTCGCATCTCGCTGCTTATCCTGACGCAGGCGATACCATTCCAGGCGCTGGTGGATTTCGAAAAATCCGGTGGGCAAATAGTCAGCGAGGCAAGGGGAAACGCAGTGGAAGTCGGACGATCTAACTTCATCTCAGCCTCGCCGACACCATACATCTGATGACAATTTATGATCACGAAGAAAAGGACGACTTAAGCGCCGACGAACGCAAAGAACTTTCTGACTATGCCAGTGAACTCAAGAAACTTGCCATAAGGACCCGTAAGCTATGAGTCGAATAATGACTGACCTCCGTGATGCCGTTGCATCTATCAAGGACCACCATGCTGGGAAGATAACCCTGCGAACGACAAACGTGCCGCAGGCCAAGCCTCTCGTCATTACGGCCGCTCGTGTGCGTAGAATCCGCGATCATCTCAAGATGTCACAAGAGGTCTTTGCGCGCTGCCTCCATACCTCTCGCCGCACTTTGGAGAAGTGGGAGCAAGGTCAGGCCAAGCCAACGGGTACCGCGGTCGCCCTGCTGACTCTGGTAGAGCGTCATCCCTCGGTGGTTCAGGAATTGGCCGCTATCTGAGGTCGCCAGTTCACATGCAGTTCGTGCAGCAGATGCAGCACTCAAGTCATCCCGAGTCCGCTATTGTCATCTCCTGTCATAGTGGGAAGACATTGCGCTAACTGAGGATGCCTCATAAGTGCCCATTTATGGAATACTTACATTACCCCCTGTCGCCCTTGCCATTCTGTGAGTCCAGCGAATTCGCCGAATCGTAACCTATTGTCAATACTGTTGTTATAAAATTCCAGGCCGTCCTAGAGCGACAGTATGCCGTGTTTTTGATGTAGTTATTGCAGCATTTGCGTCATGGTCTGTCGCGATTTGTCGTGGTTGGTCATGGTTTAAAGTCCACCGCATGGTCATTTAGTTTCGCCTTTCTACGGGTTTTGGGAGCACAACCGCTTTACTTACAACTTGACTTATACTTGACACATAATTAGCTCCCGACATGGCATACGAACCGCGCTTCACCATCTCGTCGGCGCTGCTGATCTGCGTGGAAGCGATTGCCTCGCTGCGGGAAAGGATTCAGGGTGCGGCAGTGGAAGTACCATGGATTCCCGCCCTACAGAAGGACGCGCGGTCACGCAATGTCCATGCCTCTACTGCCATCGAAGGCAATCCGCTGACCCTGGAGCAGGTACGGGCGTTAGAAGAGGGCCGCGACCTCGTTGAGCCCAGCGTGCGCTCCCAACGCGAAGTAGTCAATTATCTGGCGGGGCTGCGCTATGTCGAAAAGCGCGCGCTCAAGAAACGACTTGCGCACGACGACATCCTGGGACTTCACCGCATCCTAGCCGGCGAGGTGATGGACCAAGGCGAAGCTGGACGCTATCGCACCATCTCAGTGCGTGTTGGGCGCTACGTTCCGCCGCGTGCGGATGAGGTGTCGGGCTTGATGTTCGAATTGCTGCAGTGGTGGAACGGTGAGTCGACTAAGATGTCTCCCATCCTCAGTTCAGCTATCCTGCATTATCGCTTCGAGGCAATCCATCCTTTTGCCGATGGTAATGGCCGCACCGGTCGTGCCTTGGCATTGTGGGAGTTATATCGTCGCGGTTTCGATACTCACCACATCTTCTCGGTTGATGAATATTATTGGGAGGACCGTTCGCGCTATTATGCGGCCCTCGATGGGGTATCCAAGGCCAGTGAGGATCTCTCCTACTGGTTGGAGTATGCTGCCGAAGGATTGAGGCAAACGCTGGAGCGGGTGTGGCTGCGCGTGCAATCGTTGAATGCCACGGGTCCCGCCAAGCTCGTGCTGCGCCCCAAGCAGGAGCGGCTATTACATCTGCTACGCGACAATCCGAGCATGGCCCCGGCCGAGATCTGGAAGGCGCTGGGCGTTACCCGTCAAGGAGCTATGGACCTGCTGCGTCCCTTACTCGACGCTGGACTGGTTGAAAAGATTGGCGGCAAGAAGACCGGCCGTTATTCGTTGAGACATCCATGACCGGTCTTGTCGTTGATGTCGCCAACGTCGTCGTTGGGTCGCGGTTTGTCGTGACGTGTCGCGGTTTGTCGCGATCGCCAACTATTTGACCAGAAATTGGTTACGTTATAAATAATGTCTGCTCAAGTTGTTACAGGAATTTCACTCTCGACGTTGCCATGCTGTCGAGAGTTCGGTCTGGGACAGCGGCATAAAGGACCGCTCGCGGAAGCGGAAGCGGATCCGCATCGGCAAGTTCAGCGTCAGCGTGCCGAAGGGCTGAGTCCGCTCAGCTCAGCTCGACCGGGCGCCCCGTCTTTGCCGAGGCGTAGATCCCGTCGATGATTTTCATGAGCTTGTGGGCTTCGCCTGCGTTGTTGAGCGGGGCCTCCTTGCCATCGAGGACCAGCGCGAAGTTCTTCGCTGAGCGCATGCGGCCCATCGACTCATCCAGCTCCACGATGATGCTGCGGTTCACCGGAAAGCCGTTCTCCTGCGAGTAGATCTCGCAGCTGTCGATGCACGTGGGATCGAGTCCGTCGACCCGAAATAGGCGCTGGATCTTGCCGCCGGCCTTCTGGCCCTGGAAGACCACGGAGACCACCTCGCGCTCGTTCATCTCCGCCCAGGAGTTGCGGATGGTGAGCACCTGGCCGGTCTTGAACGTCACCAGCGCGTGCGCCGCCGCTTCGACGTCCGTGACACCGTCCTTCACGTCCGGAATGCCCCACGGACCCTTGAACTGGGGATTGTCGATATTGTCGCTGAACGTGTTGCCGAGCACGAACGCGGGCTCAGGATAGCCCATGAAGTGCAGCGCGAGATCGATCATATGCAGCAGGTCGATCACTGGGCCGCCGCCCGAGAGCTTCTTGTTCGTGAACCAGCCGCCGAAGCCGGGGATGCCGTTGCGCCGGATCCAGGTCGCCTGCGCCGAGTTGACGCGGCCCACGGCGCCGCTCTTGAAGTATTCGCGCATCGCATAGGACTCGGGCCTCGCGCGGTTGTTGAAGTTGAACATTAAGGTCTTGCCGGCTTTCTTGGCAGCCTCGACCATCGAGGCGACGTCCGCGGCGTTCAGCGCGGGCGGCTTCTCGCAGAATACGTGCTTGCCGGCGGCCAGGGCCTCCATGACCAGCGGGTGATGGAAGGCGTTCGGGGTGATGATGGAGACCGCGTCGAGGTCCTTGATCGCGGCGTACATCTCCTTCGGGTCGCCGTAGGTCTTATCGACGCCGTATTTCTGCGCGGCCGCTGTGGCGGCGGGCCCGCTCTTATCCACGATCGCGACCACTTCGGCGCCGGCACCGCGGAAGCCCGCAACGTGGTACGCCGCCATCCATCCCGCCCCGATGATTCCGATCTTGGTAGCCATCCCATCCTCCTTGCTTGTGCGACCCAACCGTCTTCGCGGCCCCCCTTGGGGCGGGAGATCCTCTATAGCGGGACAGGGGGGTAGATCAAGGATCGGTGATCCCACTGCCGAGGAGCAGAACTCCAAGGGACGGTCAATGCGCGTAATGCAGGCCCGCAGATCGGCAGTGGCACACATTGGGTGTGCCCAGGAGGCCAAGATTGTCGTGATCAGCTGGCAGATTGCGTCGGCATCAGATCGCGAAGCAGCCAGCGCGGTTGACGCGCCAGAAGACGGAGAAGAGCCCTGGCCGGACCTTCGGGCTGGCGACGACCCTGCTCCCAATTCTGCAAGGTACCTACGCTGATGCCCAAGGCGATGGCGAAGCGGGCCTGGCTCACGCCCAGGAATGCTGCTCGAAACGCAGCCATATCGCCTTTTCTGTATGTACCCTGGATAATCCTCTGGCGTACTTCCCCCCTGATCCGGAAGTCGGGCTCGCCGATTGGCTGATCAGTAGTATGATCAATGTGATGATTTCGCATGGCACGGAGACGAGCGAGCATCGCCGAATCGGGTCAGTGTGCGCGAATCTCGTCTGCTGATGTTGTGCTTATGCCCATGTCTTAGCCATCGTAGTAAAGCAGCCGGTCCTTGGGACCAGCCAGGCGATCGCTGATAAGCCGGATGATGTCATCGCCATCACGATCGGTCCAGGATACTCGAACAAGGAACAGCTGCCCATCCACGAGCCCGATTGTCGTCCATCGATCCGCCACGCCATCGCTATGGTTGTCATCATACTCAGTGATCTCATCAGGGTCATTGACTACATGGGCCGCGGTGGCGAAATCGACGCCATGCCTGTGGGGGTTGGCCGTCTCCTTTTCGGCATCCCGCTCGAACCGCATTAACGCTTATGCGTCATTGGCGGATATTGTCGACAGAATGCACAGCATGTGGTGGCGGACACGTCCTTAGTATCCGAGGCGACGCTGAGCGCATTTGCAGTTCGTGCAGCAAATGCAGCAGACGGGCCAGTCCCTGGCATGCGGCGATTGACGCTGGAGGCGTTGGGTAGTTAAATAGCCACAAGAGATCACGCCGTAGGTGTTTAGTGTATTTTCGGTTGAGCATTCCCCATTCAATTCTGCCATGCTGTCGAGCACCTAACCCCGCCACGCCGTCTCTATGGCAGCGACATCAATCTTCTTCATGTGCATCATCGCCTCAAACACCCGCTTCGCCCCGCCGCCGCCAGCCGAAATGGCGTCCATCAGCACGCGCGGGGTGATCTGCCAGGAAATACCCCAACGGTCCCTGCACCAGCCGCACTGGCTTTCGGTGCCGCCATAGCCGACGATCGCATTCCAGTAGCGGTCCGTCTCCGCTTGCGTGTCAGTCGCTATCTGGAATGAGAAGGCCTCACTATGCTTGAACTGCGGACCGCCATTGAGACCCAGGCAGGCAATGCCCATCACTGTGAACTCCACTAGTAGCACGTCGCCTTGCCGACCGTTCGGGTAGTCTCCAGGCGCATGGTGGACAGCGGTCACCTGGCTGTCCGGAAAGGTGGCGACGTAGAAGCGCGCTGCTTCAAGCGCGTCCTTGTCGAACATGAGGCAGATGGCGTTCGCGGGCTTCATATCTGCGCATTCCTGGGTTCGGGCACGAAGGGCATTGCGATATCCGCGTCGCATCCGTCGGGCCGCGTCGCCGCCTGAGCCACGTGCTGCGCGGCTCCTGGCTCAGGCGCACTGACGGGTGGAAGCCGCTCTCTTTCTCTGCGCGGACAGACGACGGTCAACCCCTTCCAGAGGAAGGATTGGCGCCGCATCGCTTGCGGAGATTCACCGGCACGCCAGGACTTGGCAGGGGATTGCGATCCCGGATTGCCCGCCCTGCCAGCCCAGGCACGCGCATCCACGTCGTGGCTCGGGAGGTCGCATCTCGACCGCTGATGCTCCCCAGCCACGGCCAGCCACCGCGACCGCCTTGAACAGCACGAGGATGGCCGCACCGACCACGATGCCGAGCTGATCGGCCGAGCGTGAACCGATCTCGGCGAGCAGCGGCTGGCCCATGTCGACCGTCACCAGGATGCGCTCGCCGCCATCGGCGAGCGCGGCGATGCGTCCAGGCAGCTGAGATTGGAGCGAAATGCCGGACACCCGTCCGGCCGATAGGTCGATGTCGTCGGCATTGGCGGTCGGGAATGAGTCCATGGGCGTTGCGAAGATTCGCGAGAGTCAACCCGAGATGGCGATGAGCAAGCCGTCACGCCGACAGGGCCGCCTCCCGGACTGGCCGGGCCTTGGGCCGCAGCGCATCATGGCCTTTCCGCCCCTCGTGCTGATTCGCGGGGAAATCGGGCAGATTGCCGATGAGATCACGGCTGATGCGCTGGCAGCCATGGGTGATGCCGATCATCGTCAATCGATCCCCCTACGAGCGTGCGGACTGGACGATATGGCCCAGGCGATCACGGATGATGTTGTGAAAGATGGATGACAATTCCTCGGACCGCGTCGGCTTGACGTAGCAGGCGTTGGCGCCGAGCTGGAAGCACAAGTCCATGCTCGCGCGCTCGAAGCTTCCGGTCAAGATCACGATCTGGGTCTTCGTCGCCACTCGCTCGCGGATCATGGGCAGCAATTCGTCGCCGAAGCCGTCGCCCAGGTTCAGATCGACTATGACCAGATCGACCAAATGATGCGCAACCTTGCCATCCCGGAAGAAATGGAGCGCATCGGCCTTGGATCCGAGGATGATCATTTTCGGATCGACACCATTGCGGATCAGGGAAAACCGCACGAGCTCAGCTTCCGTGGGCTGGTCTTCTATGACGATGACGTTCATGGATGTCACGGCATTCCCCAATCGTGGAAATGGATCGTCATGAGGACGATGCTGTCAACAAGCGATCCCATGATCGAATATTTCAATCCGAATATGATTATATTCGTAATCGTGTCAATATGATTCGCCCTCGTCTCTTCAAGTGCACTTGACGCGCCTGTCCTCGCTGGTCGCCGTACCGCAACCCCCATGCCCTCCCTGCGCCTCGCCTTCATCGAACCACCTTCCGCCGATAGTATGCCCAAAACCTGCTGCATGATACCCGATTGCATCAGCCGCAGGGCGGGATCGGCCTCCTGCTGCGCCACATGATGGTCAGGGCTCGCGAGGCTGGCGGCATGCGCCAAGCCCCATCGTCCAGCCGAGCGCTGTTTCACTGGGAGCGATGCGAACGGACGGCAATGGCGGCATTGCATCATTCCTGCTGCTGTCGCTGGCCCTGGCTCCTGCCACTGGTTCAGTGGCATCTGGCATCCCTGACCATGGCAGGTAGCTGCGAAGAGGCTGGCAACACGCAGTTACCTTCTCGAATGCCCGTGCGTCGTCACCTCTATTCCAAGCCTGGAATGTGGCGAATGGCACTGCCGGTGAGACGCAACCGGCATGTGAGCCTCAGCATCTGGACAGATGCCGCGATGCCCATGGAGCAGCGCCATGCATGTCTGGGTATCATGCGCACGATCTGGTCGGATGGCAGGCAGATCTGGTCGACGAGACGATCACCCGCTTGGGCTCTGATTGGGCAGATATCCCAGATCGCCGCTGGCGCGCAGGACGCGGCTGCACAGCGCCTCGGAGAATGCGCTCACCCTTCCGGACAGGGTCATGCCGGCCTCTCGCACGCGGGCACCACGCGCGTCTCCCTCCGTGGCCCGATGACCTGGCGTGAGCGTTTGCCGATCATTCCGCCACCCCGCTGCATCGCTTCATGCGATTGTTGCGCTTGGGGATAGATCGCATGAGACCGCCGATGCCGGGCTCGGGCGTGCGACCCGGTCGACGGTGCCCGGCTGCAGGCCGAGCGTTCGCTGAGTGACGACCTCACACGATTCCGATCGCTCACCGGTCGCGCCTGGGCATCACGCATTTGGCCGTCCGCAGTTCGCAGCGGCAGTGGCTGGCGACTCCGGCGTCACGCCCCGCCGTGGAAGCGGGCGAATGCATGCGCCAGCATCAGCGCCATCCCGAGGATGCCCGCTCCCAGCGTGGCGGCATGCGCTGTCCTGCGCAGATCGAAGCTCCCCACCCGCAGGATGAGCAGGTATGCCACGACCAGGTTGACGAGACCCCAGATCACATTGGTCATCGCCGACGACAGGCCCTCTCCCGGCGGGGAGGCGAATGGGCTCTGGAAGGAATGGCCTGAGATGCCGTTGCCCAGGTGCGGTACGGCGTTGATGAGGAAGGCGCCGCCGAAAAAGTAGGCGATGTAATGGTACCAGCGCATGCACATCTCCAGGGCTGCAGGATCTATAGCGCCGCCTGGTGAAGGTCAACCCGGGCCGACCGCAACCAGCAGGTGAAGTCCCAATGCAGCAGGAACCTCGAGCCCGTGCCCTCTGCCGCCAGCCCCTCCGCTGGGCATTCAGGCATCGAAGGGCGCAGCGGGTATGATCCGTCCCAGCGCCGGATCGCTGGTCGATGGCACACCGCTCTCCACATGGCCGGCATAGCGGCGGATGAATGGCCCACCGCCCTCCTCGGTCACGCTGAGGTCGTACCAGCCACCGTTCCCGACGCACGACCACTGATCGTCGACCTGGCCGCCAGGGGGCACCGTCACCGTGCGGGCCGGTGTCGTGGCATAGGCATTGGCGGTGATCAGCAGCGTGCACGCCGCTGCGCCGCGGTTGCACAGCGTCAGCGTGATGCGGCACGCTGCAGCATCGTGGCTGGCGGTGATCTCGGGGAGTGCCGCTCCTGGACGCTTGGCCGAGGCGCTATCTCCCCGGAAGCAGCGCATGAGCCCATTCGGCCCATAGACGGCGACGGCGTAGGCTCCCTGATCCGCGGCGATGATCGGCCAGGCATCATGCAGCGTCTTGCCGGCCTCGACCGTGTATATACGTGGCGCCGCGGGCGACCTGATCCCATAGGCATGGAAGACCGCGCCGGTCGTCCCGGTGTTGCCGAACGACAGGGAGAGCTGCGCGCGGGCGACATCGACCGTGCCGTCGGCCGTGAGACGGTAGGGCAGCGGGCGGGCTGGACGAATCCCGGCCTGCTGGGCAGGCATGGTTTGGTCGGCAGGCACGGCAGGGAGATGCACCGATTTGGTGTCGGGATGCTCGCCCAGGAAACCGCGGGTATCCGGCAGGGTGGCGCGTGTGCCCTCTGCCTGGGTGAAATCGAATGCCGAGGTCAGATCGCCGCACACGCTGCGGCGCCAGGCGCTGATGTTCGGCTCCATGACGCCGAAGCGGGCCTCGAGGAAGCGGATGATCGAGGTGTGATCGAACAGCTGCGAGCAGATCCAGCCGCCCTTGCTCCATGGTGACACGACGATCATCGGCACGCGGTTACCCAGGCCGAAGGGCTGGCCATCCTTGGCGAACTCATCGGCGGCCCCGACCGTGGAGATGCCGGATGCCCCCCCTGGAGGCGGCGGCATGGGCGGCGGCATGTGGTCGAAGAAGCCGTCGTTCTCATCATAGGTGACCAGCAGCACCGTCTTGCTCCAGACCTCCTCATTCGAGGTCAGCGCCTCGATCACGCGCGCGAGATAGGATGCGCCATAGGCCGGCGGGAACTGCGGATGCTCGCTGAAGCCCTCGGTCGGGATCAGCCAGCTCACCTGGGCGAGCCTACCCGCGCGTACATCGGCGTGCAGATCATCGATGGTCCTCACCGAGTTGCCCCGGGCGACCAGGGATGCATGCGCGTCCGCTGCCGGATCGAAGGTCTTGAACCATTGCAGGGCGTTGCAGCCGAAGTTGTTGGCCCCGAAGGGATCATGGCCGTTGTTCGCGAGGGAGTTCTGGTAGACCTGCCAGGTGATACCGGCCTTCTCCAGCCGTTCCGGATAGGTCGTCCAGCCGAATTGATAGAGGTGGTCCGAATTCTCGATGCGCGGCCCGTGCTCGGTGTCCGCCTGGCCATTGGTGCCGCTCATCAGGAACATCCGGTTCGGATGCGTGGGCCCCATGAGCGAGCAATGGTAGGCGTCGCACAGGGTGAAGGCCTCGGCCAGGGCGAAGTGGAAGGGGATGTCGGCGCCCTGATAGAAGGCCATGCTCTGGGGCGACTTCACCTTGGCCCAGCTGTCGTTCCTGCCCTGGTTGACCGCCGCATGGCTGGTCTTCCAGTCGTGCGGCAGGCCAGTGAAGCATACGGCCGGAGCGATCGGCTTGGGATGGAGCGGGTAGGGCAGGACGCGGGCAGCGCCTGCGTCCCCGTGGGGCTGATGCCACACCGGATCGACGCGCTGAGGCTGGTCGCTCTGGCACAGCGGTATCGGGCGCGGATCGCCGAAGCCCCGGGCGCCCATGAAGGTGCCGAAATAGTGATCGAACGAGCGATTCTCCTGCATGACGATGACGACGTGCTGGACATCCTGGATGGTGCCGGTGACGGTTGCCGACGGGGTGGCGATGGCCTTGCGGATCGCCTCCGGGAGGAGCGTCGATCCCGCCGCTGCGAGGGCCGCCAGGCGGATGAAATCACGTCGGTTGGTCATGGACCCTCGCTCCTGCCCAGATGCGCAGGTGGTGATTGGCCGCGGCAGCGCGCCAGCGGGATGCGACCCGCAGCGCTCACCGAGCCATCCGCATCCTGGTCCGACGATTGCGCTGATTCAATCAGATAGTGCCTGGCGGCCATGACCTGGCACGCGATCCTCCAGCCGACGATGGTGACCAGGACGATTGCACCGCCGCTCGTGCGGGCGCAGGAAGCCGCCCCCGCCCCGATGATCCCGCCACGCGACCGGGTCCCACCGCAGGATCGCAGCACCCCCCGCCGGTCCGACGATCAGCAGCACCACCTCACCGCCGCTCGCGATGCCGAGATCGCGCTGGCGGATGAGAGGGATACGGTCTGCGCTGCTGGGCGCAGGTGCCCTGCAGCTTCGTCCAGGATGATGATGGCGGGATCAGCGGTCATGGTCACCAGGCCGGCAGCCAGTCGATGAAGCGTGCGCACCACCTTATCGGATTGGCTGGCAATGGCTTACCGAACGGCATTTTCAGGTATCTCGGCGATGTGGATCGGGTTATAAAGAAGAGCGACGTTCCCGTCTTCCCCGGAGTCCCTGGCCCATGAAGCTCGCCCTCGGTGTCGCGGTGCTCCTGGCGGCGGGTTCGCCCATCGCCCTGGCGGAGGAACTGGCGCCATGGGGTTCCAGCAAGCAGCCCGGCGACATCGCGCAGCACCATGCCGAGGACATCGGCAGCGCGCACCACGACTACATCGTCATGCAGGGCGGCAGCATGGACGGGCAGAACTGCCGTTCACCGCAGGATACCTGGAGGTCCTACGAGCAGAGCTGGGAGTCCAACCGCTCGGTCCGGATCGAGAACCTCGGACAGACCGACGTCGTCGATCCCTGGCTCTCCAATGGCCGCAACCATTTCCGCACCATCGACGAGATCGTGAATGCGGCCGTCAAGCCCGGGATGAGCGACAAGGAGAAGGCCTTCGCGCTGTGGTGGCAGGAGATCCAGTTCCGCTACCACTTCCCGGGCGACAACGACGAACTGTGCGATCCGGTGAAGATCTTCAACGTCTATGGGCACAACACCTGCGGCAACGACTCCATCAGCCTTGCCGGGCTGTGGCACCGGGCGGGATTGAAGGCTGCCCCCTGCCGGGCGGTCGGACACTGCATCTCGCAGGTCTTCTACGATGGCCGCTGGCACGTCCACGACGGCGACATGCATTCCATCTATCTGCTGCGCGACAATGAGACGGTGGCGGGCGAGCAGGACGTGATGCGCGACCACGATCTGATCAAGCGCACGCATACGCATGGGATCATGCAGCCGGAAGACCGCGCCGGCGACGAGCACGAGGCGTCCCTGTACGTCTTCGAGGGCGCGGTGAACGGCGAACGCCATTGCCCCGAGAACACCTCGATGAACTTCACCCTGCGTCCTGGCGAGGCGCTCACCTGGCGCTGGGGGCACCTGACGCCGATCAAATACCATGGCATCGCGCCGGCCTGCCCGGATGCGGTCGCCAACGGATTGTGGGAGTACCGGCCGGACTTCTCGCACGAGACGTGGCGCAGAGGCGCCATCAGCGTGAATGCCATCCGCTCCGAGGCGGACGGCCTCGCCGCCGTAGCAGGGAAGACCGGCAGCATAGTGTGGCTGATCACCTGCCCCTACGTCCTGGTCGGCGGTCATCTGGACATCGATGGCCACGGGGCGCAGCTGGATCTGTCCTGGGACGGCAAGGCCTGGCAGCGCACCAGCGGCGCGCTCGACGCGTCATTCGCAGCGGGTGGTCCGGCGCGCTACCGCTACTACCTGCGCTGCCAGCTCAGCGACGATGCGCGGCTGGCCGGGCTTCGCATCGTCAATGACCTGCAGATGGCGCCGCTCACGCTCCCCGGGATGGTCGTCGGCAGCAACTCCTTCTCGTACACCGACGAGTCCCCGGCCGAGCGCACCATCCGCATCACCCACGACTGGGTCGAACGCTCGTCGTCCAGGCCGCCGGGCGCACCGCCAGAGGCCGTAGCCCCGGCCGATCGCGCCGAGGTGGAAGGCACCGATCTGGCCTTCCGCTGGAAGGCGCCGACTGCCTCAGACGGCGGCACGATCACGGATTATTACTTCGAGCTGTCGCCGTACCCCGACATGCGCTGGCCACTGTCGATGAACTTCGCGCGGCTGACCTCACGGTCCGACTCCGCCAAGGCGCAGTACACGCTGCCGTCGGCGGGCCTGCTGGCATCGGACAGGACCTACTTCTGGCACGTGCGCGCCAGGAACGGCGCTGGCGTCTGGGGGCCCTGGAGCGCGACCTGGAGCTTCACCCCGCACTCCGCCGAACCGCCGCTCGACGTCATCGTCGATGTCAGGCAGGGCAGCGTTGCCGGAACCCTCAGATGGAAGCCCAACCCCCTCGGCCGCAAGGCGGTGGCATTCCGCGTCTACGGCAGCGACGAGAAGGGATTCACCGCCAGCGACACGCCCTACACCGTCAGCGTGGGCCAGAGCAAGGACCTGGATCCGCGGTTCCCCGCCAACTTCATCGCGGAAACGAAGGACGACGAGCTGCCGGTGCTGGGCGTCGATCATCTGCCGGCTGCCAACAAGACCTACTATCGCGTCGTCGCCGTCGATGAGCAGGGGAAGCGCAGCGGTCCCTCGGACTTCGCCAGCGCGCCGCGGCCGGTCATCTTCACCAAGCCGGTGATGGTCGCGAAGGTCGGCGAAGCCTACGCCTACCGGTGCGGTGCGAATCGCTCACTGGGGGATCTGCGCACGCGGCAGATAGACGGCAAGGAGGTCTCGGGCTTCTACGACATCGAAGCGCCGACGTTCGCCATCAAGCACGGTCCGCCGTGGCTGACGATCAATCCGAATACGGGGGAGCTCTCAGGCACGCCCGACGCCGCCGGGATGGCGGACATCGAGGTCATCGCGGTGATCGATCGCGAGAACCGCAAGCTGGATGATGCCACCTTGAAGTGGGGAAACGAGAAGGTCCTATCGACTGCAGTGGAGCGCGTGGGCGTGGCGACGCAGGAATTCGCGATCGAGGTCTCCAAGTAGCACGTGGCCCATGGCACGCTGGCTGCGATGGGCATGATCACCCATCCGCCGCGATCGCCCTCGCGATGTCCTCCGCCAGTCCCGATCGCCGCCCCTGGCTGTCCAGGTTCTCGACCGCCCGGGCCAGCGCACGCTGATCACCGACCAGCAGGCAGAGTGATTTGGCCCGGGTGATGGCGGTGTAGAGCAAGCGGCGTTCGAGCATCCGCCACGCCGACCGGTGGAGCACGATGACGACGGCCGGATATTCGCTGCCCTGCGATTTGTGGATGGAGAATGCATAAGCGAGGCGCACATCGAGTGCGGGCACGGACATGCGGAGCACCCGGCCTCCCTCGGCCCTGAGCACGGCAATCATCCCCTTGGCGTCCTTCTCCACTCCGGCCAGCACGAGCTCTTCCCCGTTGACCAGTTCATGCTCGGTCGAGTTGGAGAGCCATACCAGCCTATCCCCGACCCGCAGGGAATCCTCGCCAGTGCCGATCTCGGCCTTGTCGGGACTGGCCGGATTCACGCGATCGCGCACACGGCGGTTGATGGCATCGACGCCGCAGCCGCCACGGTTCATCGGCACCAGCACCCGGATATCTGCGGCATGGATCCCGCGCTGGGCGGTGATGGTCTCGGCAACCATGCGCACGACCCGCTCGACCAGGAGACCCTCCTCCGGTTGCCGGATGAAGAAAAGGTCGTCCTTCGCGAAATCCTGACCGGATTCGGGCATCATCCCCCGGTTCACCGCATGCGCCGCCTGCAGGATCAGCGATCCCTGCGCCTGCCGCTGGACGATGGTCAGGCGATACGTCGGCGCGCCCCCGGCGATGAGGTCGGCCAGCACCTGCCCTGGACCGACCGAGGGCAGCTGATCGACGTCGCCGACCAGGACCAGCCGGCATGCCGGCGGCAAGGCGTCGAGGAGCGCCGCAGCCAGTTCCAGGTCGAGCATGCTGGCTTCATCGACGATGACGACATCCGCCTCGACCGGGTTGCCCGGGGTGCGCCGCGGCCCATCCTTGGTCCATTCGAGCAGGCGGTGGATCGTGCCCGCTTCGCGTCTGGTGCTCTCGGACAGCCGGCGCGCCGCCTTGCCGGTCGGAGCCGCCAGGCGGATGCGCGGATCCCGCATGCGCTCCATGCAGGCGCCGATGATCGCCCGGATCACCGTGGTCTTGCCCGTCCCGGGACCGCCGGTGAGCACCACCATCGTGAGTCCGATGACACCCTCGACCGCCGCCTGCTGCTCGCTGGTGAGCGCCAATCCATCCACCGGTCGCACGCCCTGGTGCGCCGGCCCCATCTCGCGCGGGGTGGCGATGCGCCTGGCGGCGGCATGCACGACCACGCTGTGCGCCTGCCAGAGCCTGCGCAGCCAGCAGCGCCCCTGCTGGTCCCGCAGCACCAGGGCGTCGTGACCGGTGTCCTCTCCGCCCACAACCACGTCCACGCTGGTGGCGAGCGCACCCTCTCCCAGGGCGAGCAACTCGGCCGTCCTGCCGACCATGTCGATGAATGCCATCCAGCAATGGCCCTCGTCGGCTTCGCCTTCGAGAATGAAGGCGGCGGCGGCGGCCAGACGACTGGGGTGATCCGCAGGGATGCCGAGCTTCATCGCGACTGCGTCCGCCAGCCTGAAGCCGATGCCCCTGACGAGCATCAGGCGGTAGGGATCCGAAGCCAGGATGGCGGCGATGCCGGTGCCGAAACGCTCCCTGGCGCGGGCGACCTGCGACATGGTCCATCCGGCGTCGAGCAAGGTCAGCGACAGGCGTCGGTCGTCCCGGGTTTCCTTCCAGGCCGAGACAAGTTGCTCGAGCACCTTGACGCCGATGCGGCAGCGGTCGTGGATGCGTTGGACGGCATCGTCCGCATCGAGGACTTGGATGAGCTCTGCACCGAACCGATCGACCAGGGTGGCTGCCCGGCGAGGCCCGATCCCCGGGATGGACTTCTCCAGATAGGTGACCAGACCGGCCGGGGTCATCGGCGTTGTGGGCACGGCCCGCTCGATCCTCCATTGGGGCCCGAACGTCGGATGCGGCTGATAGGACAGGTCGAGGGCGAAGTAGCGACCCTCCGACGCATCCGGCAACAGCCCCGCGACGGAGAGCTGGTGCCGCAGCATCGCGCTGGGACCCTGCTCGACCTCGATCGTGCAGGCGCACCAGGTGCCTTCGCGGCGCGTCCGGATCTCGACGACCAGAGCCGAGGCCACACTGATTCGGTCACCGGTCTGGGTCATCGGGTTTGGTCCTGTTGGACGTTACCGGGTTGACGGCACTGGGCAAACCCGTGGTACGGAAGCATCCCGACAGTTACGTCCGACACGGCCACAAGACCGGTCCGGTGCCGTTGCCGACCAGCCATGGAAATCGGATGCTGAGCACGCATGCGAGGACGGATGAGGGGTCACAGAGAGCACCGCGGCAGGGATAACCAGGGGGCCGATGACCAATGGAAGCGCATCGTCTGCCCGGAGGCCACATGGCACCGCCTGCACGTGCTCACGCGTTCCCCAATAGAGCTGCGAGATCCCCGCCCCTCGCTGGATCTCCCCCGGCTCGTGGACTGCGGCTTCCCTGACGCTGGCCCATGCACGTCCCGGCGCCTGCGCCCAGGCGGGCTGATGCATGCTTGCATCGCCTGCCCCTCGACAAGCATGCGGCACCACCATGAACACCACTGCCCTCGCGCTCCGGAACGCACCCCGCCCCCGTCGTGAACGACGCATCTCGCACCGCGTCAGGCCTGCGGATATGGATGTGGTGGCCTGGCAACGGGCTTTGCGCATCCAGGCGGGGGAAGATGCGACCTTCCGTCTGCGCAACCTGGGTGAGCATGCCATCTTCTCCGAGTTCGCGGTCGGCAATCCGGCCAAGGGGAGCACCTACCGGGTCGCGATCCGGGGCGATCGGCTCGGGGTGAACTACTGCTCGTGCGCCGATTTCGCCACCAACCGGCTCGGCATCTGCAAGCACATCGCCTTCGTCCTCCATCGCCTGCGACGTCGCCCTGCTGCCGCCCGCCTGCTGCAGGCCGGCTACACCCCGCCCTTCAGCGAGATCGCCGTCGCCTATGAGGGCCGTCCGCGCCTGCGCCTGCTGGTGGGCGGCGAATGCCCTCCGGCTGTGCAACGCCTTGCGGCGCAGGCCATCTCCGCCAGTGGCGAGCCGGATGCCGCGGCGATACCGCGCCTGCTGCGGCTCGCCGAACGCCTGGGCCACGAGGTCCGCGTCTACGATGATGCCCGCGACCTCATGGCGACCGCCGCTGATGACACCAGGCGGCGGCAGCTGCTCGCCGATGCCTATCCCAAGGGGGCGAAGGACGCGAAGCTCGCCCGCCTGCTACGCGGCATCACCCTGCATCCCTACCAGTGCGAAGGCGCGTTCTTCCTCGCCGAGCGCGGACGGGCGCTGCTCGCCGACGACATGGGCCTGGGCAAGACGGTGCAGGCGATCGCGGTNNGACATGGGCCTGGGCAAGACGGCGCAGGCCATCGCTGCCGCGCGGATGCTGGAACGGGAAGCCGGACTGAAGCATATCCTCTTCGTCGCACCGGCATCGCTCATCGGGCAATGGGCGGAGGAGATCGAGCGCTTCACTGGCAGGACGGCGACCATCATCCGCGGACCGCGCGAGGTGCGCCAGGCGGCATGGACCGCGGAGCGGAGCGGATGGACGGTGGTCACCTATGATTGCCTGCACCGCGACCTGGCGGTGATCCAGGAGTGGGGGGTCGATCTGCTGATCCTCGATGAGGCGCAGCGCATCAAGAACTGGCCGACGCGCGCAGCCCAGGCGGTGCGCCGGATCGACTGCACCAGCTGCTTCGTGCTCACCGGGACGCCGATGGAGAACAAGCTGGACGAGCTGCATGCGCTGATCGAGGTGGTCGATCGCCATCTGCTCGGACCCCTGTTCGCCTTCAAGCAGCGCCATACCGAGCACGAGGCCGAGTCCGGCAAGGTGATCGGCTATCACGGCCTGGATCTGGTCGCCGAGGCCATCGCCCCGGTCCTGCTCCGGCGCACCCGCGCCCAGGTCATGGACCAGCTGCCGAACAGGAGCGTGGTGGTGCTGCGCGAGCCGCTCACGGCCACGCAGCGGGAATTCCATGAGGAGGACCAGGTCGCGATCGCCCAGATCGTCCAGCGCTGGCGCCGCCAGCGCTACCTCTCGGAGGTCGACCAGAAGCGGCTGATGAAGCACCTCACGCGGATGCGCATGGTCTGCGATGACGCCTACCTCATCGACCAGGACCTGCGTGCCGGCCCCAAGCTGGACCAGCTGACCACCCTCCTGGAGCAGGAGCTCGGCGATCCGTCGACCAAGGTGGTGATCTTCTCGACCTGGATGGCCATGCATGAGCTCATCCGTGGACGCATCGACGAGCACGGGTGGGGATACGCCTTCCTGCATGGCGGCGTCCCATCGCTCCAGCGTCCGGAACTGATCCGCCGCTTCCGCGAGGAGGACGCCTGCCGGATCTTCCTCGCCACCGATTGCGGTGCGACCGGGCTGAACCTCCAGTGCGCGACCGTCCTGGTGAATGTCGATCTGCCCTGGAATCCAGCCGTGCGCGAGCAGCGCATCAGCCGCATCCACCGCCAGGGGCAGCGGCGGCCGGTGCGCATCTACGACCTGATCGCCGAGGACGGCATCGAAGCCAGCATCGCCCAGCTGCTCGCCTTCAAGTCGGAGCTCGCGGCGGGCGTCCTCGATGGGGGCGCCAGCGCCGTGCGCATGGAGGGTTCGACGCTGCAGCGCTTCATGCGCACGGTCGAGCAGCTGGACAAGACGATGCAGGCGGACGCTGGTGCGCCAACAGCGGGAGCCGCTGTCGCAGCTCGTGCCACTGGAGCCGGCACGCCCGTCCGATCGGCCGGTGGTGACGGGGGCCGGGAGGTCGCCGCATCATCTGCGCCCAGTCGGAACGCGGCAGAACGCCCCGACGTGATGGGCGGTGCGCTGACCATGGCCGCGCAGCTCCTGGCCGATCTCGGGCGCTTGGCGGCCTCGGCCAGCATCGAGCGCAACCGCGCAACCGGGGAGGCGGAGCTGCGCCTGCCGCTGCCCGATCCAGGGGTGCTGGCATCCCTGCAGCAGAGCCTCGCGGCACTCCAGGGCGTCCTCGGCGCCCAGACGGGATAGCTGCATCGTCTCGGCCGCTGCCAGCGTTCGAGCATCCGACGTCCATCCGCAGGATCATCATCGAACTCGGTCCTCCGCACGACCTCGTCATGCACGCCCAGCAGACGGTCATTGACCAGCAGCCTGTGTGTTCGAGCGAGGCAGAGGCCGATGAGGACCGCAGCCCAGACCATGGGGCGTCAGCATGGCCCCGACAAGACCGTTGGTGTCAACGACGAGGCGCACGGCAGCGCTTCCGCACATCGGTAATCACGGCAGTGGCCTGCTCGATACCCATGCGGTCTCGGCCGGTGGCTTCGGCCTGAACCTGGGGGCTGCGCATGGCCTGGGCAGCCTCGATGAGTCTCACCTGGTCAGCCACAGACGCGAAGGTCTCGGCAGCTATTGGCAGAACTAAGGGCCATGGGAGGGCCACGATTGGTGACCACGGCATACCGGATCTGCTGACCGTCCAGGCAGGGGAGGTGACAGGCGCTGGCGGTCACGCACCGCATGGCCATCTCCAGTTGGCATATGATCGCCACCAAAGCGGCCGAATGATGGGCCACCTGACCAGGATTGGACCATCTCCATGCCGCCGCACGGGGAGCTGCGACGACGCCCCGCTCCGCGCCGCCCCGCTGCCTATTTGCTGAAATCAGGATGCTTGGGATCGCCCATGGATTCCAGGTAGGCCAGGAGATCGAGGATCTCCTCCTTGGTGAAGGTATTCAGCAGGCCCGGGGGCATGGGGGAGATCTTCGACAGGTCGCGTGACTTGATGTCCGACTTGTTGATCGGGGTGGTCACCGCCGAGAACGGATTCTGGGCGACCAGCACGGTCTTGTCGGTGTCCTGGATGACGCGGCCGATCATGACGTTGCCATCCTTGAGCGTGAAGATGGTGTTCATGTACTGCTCGGAGACCACCTTCGACGGCTCGGTGATCGATTCGAGGATGTCCTGCCGCTTGAAGCGGGTGGCGACCGCCGTCAGGTCCGGACCCACAGAGCCGCCCTGCTCGCCATAGCGATGGCACATGATGCATTGCCCGGCTTCGAATCCGGCCTTCCCGCGGGCGAAATCGCGGCCCCTGCTGACCTGGTCCAGGAGCACCTGCAGATCGGCCGTGGTCCATTCCTTGACGAACTTGCGTGCCTCGAGGTTCGCCTTGGCGGCCGCCTGGGGCTTGTTCAGGTCACCGAGAGCCGCGATCTCCTCGCTCGATAAGGACGCCTTGGCGTCGCTCAGCGCATGGTTCAGGAGGTTCTTGAAGCTCGAACCATTGTTGAAGTTGATCCCCGCATCGGTGAACCACTGCACCACATAGGCGGGATGCTGGCTCGAGCGGCCGGTATCCCAGAAGGAGAGGTACGTCCTGCGCAGATCCAGGTTCCACCCCGTCTTGACATTGCGCAGGTCGACCACGTAGGTCAGCTGCTCCTCCTGTGAGGTCGCCGCGGTGATGAGCGCGACCGATCTGGCCACGACATGCGGGGCGCTGACGCTGATCAGGATCTGGGCCAGCTCGCGATTGACGAATTCCGCCTTGGCCGGGTAGAGCGCATCCACATCGGCGAGGAGCACCTGCAGCGCATCGCCGGTGGGCAGGCCCTGCCGTGCGATCGACACCTCGATGACCCGCAGCTTCTCGAGCAGCTGCTCCTCGCTGAGCGCCGCCGAGGGGAACGCCGAGAGCGCCTTCAGGATCGCTGGCTGGGTATCGGCGGCTCCAAGGCGCGCGAGCGCCAGCAGCGCGGTGAATGCCGCCTCAGGCCGCTTCTCGGCCAGCGCTCTGCCCTGCCATTCCTCGACCGGGTTGCGCTCGATCGCCAGGCGCGCGACGTAGCGGATGAAGCGGTCCGGGCTGTTCAGGTTCGGCCAGGCGACCTCGACCGCCGTTGGATCCGCTGTGACATTGAGGGCTTCGAGCTTGTGGCGCAGGGCACGCGCCGCGCTCCCCTCGCTGTCGCGCAGCTGGTCGGCGGGAAGCGGTGCCGCGGCCTCGCTGCCCGCATACGAGACGCGGAAGAGGTCCGCAACCGTGCCGCGCCCACCGGTGACGAAATACAGCGCGCCGTCCTCGCCGATCAGTTCATCGGTCATGTTCAGCGGCGTCTTCCTCCCCTTAGTATGCAGCGACTTGGGGGCGACGAAGTTCTCCCAGGTGCCGCCGTAGGTCGCGCCGTTCGGCTTCAGATGGACGGCGATCAGGCGCCCGTAGGTCCAATCGAGGACGAACAGCGCCTTCTGATACGCGACGGGGAAGTGCGCGCCGGTGCCGAAACCCACGCCCGTAGGGCAGCCGATGCCGACCGTCACCGAGGCCGGCAGGCTGTCGGCATAGTACTCCGGCCATTTGCCGCTGCCTTCGCGGAAGCCCTGGTCGCCACCGCGCACGGAATGGAAGATGCGGATGGGCCGGTACCAGGGCGCGCCCCAGTCCCATTCCATGTCGCTATCGAAGCCGAACAGCTCGCCGTCGGCGTTGAAGGCGATGTCGTAGGTGTTGCGCTCGCCGGAGGAGAACAATTCGATGTTGCTGCCGTCCAGATCCATGCGTGCGACATAGCCGCCCGGAGGCTTGTTGCCGGCGCCGAATCCGTTGCCGTCCTCCATGCGCTTCAGCGCCAGGTCGTCGCCGTAGACCCGGTGCGGCGAGCTGGGCGCGAGATCCTTGGGTATGGCGGTGAAATTGCCGCACACCGCGTAGAGCTTCCTGTCTGGTCCAAGCACCAGCGCATGCGCGCCGTGCTCGCCCGCACCCCCCTGCCACTCGCGCAGGAACTCGACATCATCATAGCTGTCGTCGCCCTTGGTGTCCTTGCAGCGGTAGAGGGCGAAGCCGTGCTTCCCATGGCCGTTGAGATAGAGCACATTGTCCACGAACAGCATGCCCATGGTCTCGCTGACGGGGATGTGCAGGACCTCCTGCTTGATGCATTTGCCGTCCTGGATCGTCACCCGGGTGATCGGCTGGCCGCGCTGGCCGCCGAGCAGCAGGCGCCCCTTGGGGTCCATGGTCATGTTGATCCATGAGCCGTTCTTGGCGCCATTGGACCTGAGCACGTGCTCGATCTTGAAGCCCGGGAGCACGTCCAGCAGGGCGCTCGGGTCGTCCGAGACATCGCCGGGACTGCTCACCGGCGAACCGTCCGCCGGACCATAGACGGCCTTGACCACCACCAGCGTCTGGCCAGCGGGCGCGGCGATGTCGATCAGCCCGCCCTCAGGCACTTCGCGCGCGAGCGACTCGCTGCCGATGCGATACTCCACCCGCAGCTTCTTCGGCACCCCCGGCGCGGTATCGCCGAACTTCTCGTTGCTGGCGGTCACGGTCAGATGGCCGTTCTTGACCTCGGCGGCGACGCTGGCCGTCACGTTCGAGGGGTCCTTCGCATCGCTGGCGAACGACACCGTAGTCAGGCATGCCAGGGCGCCGGCGACGAGCAGCGCGTGCAGACGTGAACGGGGCCGGGTGGGACGCGAGGGCATGGGCATGGGTATCTCTGAACGACGTGGTGTGGTGCAGGGGGCGACGGCGCGGGCGACGAGGCGAGACGGTACCAGGGCAGGCGGGACAGTGAATCAATACCTGCCTGGCGATCGGATGTTGGGCTTCACCGCGGGCAGGACGTGTGTGAGCGAGTCACCAGATACATCTGCGTGAGCGCGATCACCGCACCCTGCGCCGCGACCGTCCGCCCCGTCATCCTCCTGGCGCATGAGCCGCTGGCTGAGCGGCACTCTGTGGCGCAGGACGTGGAAGATGGCCGCATCCTGCGCGCGAGTGGCCGATGACGAATCTCGCCAGCGAGAGGCCGTGGTCGTCGCTGCGCTCGTCGCGAGATGAGACGGCCCCGGATACAATGCGTGCATCGGCGATGCTGGCGCGCGGGTCCATCCCGTGCTACTGCGCGGACAGATCCGTGCTCCACCTCGCTCTCCAGGAGCGCCGCCTGGACGGATCATCACGCCTCTGGCATGGATGCGCCCACGGCGATCGACCTCGCACGCGCTGTCATCGGCCAGCGCACGCCGCTGGGCAGCGGTGATGCCCACGACCTCCTCGGCGAGCCCGCCTGGGTCGGATGGGATGCAGATGCGCCGGTCGTGATGGTGGCCATCAGCATGCCGCGACGGGGATCCTGCGCTGCGCCCTGGTTGCAGATCATCACGCCGCGCGCGCCGATCTTCCCCAGCACCTCTCGGCCAGCCGGCGCAGGCGCTCCGGCTGCCCTTGACCCAGGGCAATGAATCGCGCATAAACGGTGATGATGCAATGGATTGCATCGCCGCTGGCCGCCCAGTGCTCGGTCGACAATCCGCAGTGCTGCACAAGCCGATCCCAGCGCTCCTGACGCACCTGGCGCGCGGGCGCGGTTGATAGGTGGGGTTGGCCGCCATTGGGCTGCGCCATCCGGTCGATAGCATGGCAGGATGCGATCGCACCCTGGCCGTCCACCGTCACGCCGCCAGAATCGACCAACCTCCCATGCCGTTTTGCTCACGCATCGCCATCCTGCTCCTGGCCGGCGCCGGCATCGCCTGCGCCGGCGATGTGCCCGAGCCGGCCGCGACCCCCGCCCGCATCATCGTCTCGGGACGCACGTCGACCGCGATCGACATCGCCATCGTCAGGATCGGCCAAGCGGTCCCCGCGACCTATGCGGGCGCGAAGATGGCCAATACACCCGGTTATGAATGGTACGTCAGCCAGCATTACGCGCTCAAGACCGATCTCGATGAGCCCTTCGCCAGGAAGGTGCTGATCATCTCCGAATTGGCGCTACCCCATTGGGAGGCGCTCACCGGACTGACGCCGCCGGATCCCGAGCACACGCGCATGTGCATCGTCTATGGCAAGTCCGTCGATGACCTCAATCGCAGCGTGCGCACCGACCTCAACAGCTTCTGGAAGGGGGATGGCGGCGGCGTCACCCTGCACGCCAATCAGAGCGCCTACGATTATCCCAGCGGCACGCTGGAGTACCACCGCGAGGACCTCGTCATCCATGAGGATCTGCACATGCTGCAAGGGGTCGCGATGCCGAAGAACTTCGGCACTGAAGGCTTCGCCTACGGTGCCGCGCAGCATGTCTTCGACCCCAAGCGCAATCAATTGACCGTCCAGGTCTTCGATCAGGCGCCGATCAACCACTTCACCGAGCAGGGGATCACCAGGCTCCAGGCCTCCCTGATCCCCATCCAGGAGATGGCCGCCCTGCATTGGTCCGAGGGCGGTGCGCTCGGGGCGGTCTACTCGCACTTCTTCTGGAGCGATCCTGATCGCTGGCTCAAGTGGTGCATCTGGCGTGATGAATTCTATGCCGGTCGGGTCAGCGCCGAGACCAACCTCGCGGTCATGACGGGGATCTTCGGCCCGCTGGATGCCCTGAACGAGGACTGGGGGCGCTGGATCCGGGACCGGCGCGTCACCTTCCACCACATCGATTGGGGCTGGGAGCAGCGCGGCGACGAGCTGATGGCCTATGGCTACCCCAAGGATAAGGACTTCTGGTCGCAGATGGACATCTGGCAATCACCCGGCGAGGCCTCCGCCTACGACCCGCTGCGCATGGATTACCCGAGCGAGGACCAGCCGGCGATCGTCGGCAGGGTGAAGCGGGGCGTACCCGAGCCAGCGATCGGATTCGTCGTCGGCGGCCTGAACGACGGCAGATGCTGGGGCGGATTCGGACTGGGCGTCTCGGGACGCAGCATGTGCCAGGTGGTCATAGCAGGCGGCACGACCCTCTCCATCCGTGGCCAGCATGTCCCGATCGAGGGCCGCGACGTCCCCCTCTCCGCGGAGGTGATCGCCGCCGCGCGGTCGGATGGCGGCCGCTTCGGCGTCACCATCACCATCCGCCCGGATTCCCTCCTGGTGCAGGTCCGCTCCGGTCCGCCGACCGTGATCCGGGAGATGGAGACCATGATCCCGCTGACCGCCGAGGCGCATGCGCTGCTGCTCTCGCGCCCGCTGTCGATGGTCGCGAAGGATGGCCGGCCGACCATCACCCCCTACATCGATGACGCGCGCAGGAAGGATGCGGATCTGCGCATCAGCGCCCCGGCGAATCGCTGGCGCTTCCCAGCCGAGCGGGAACTGGCCCGCGTCTATCGCACCATCTGGGTGCTGGGCGACCAGAGCCCGGCGTCGCTGACCCGCCTGAGGAGCGAGATGCTGCCGCTGGTCGACGCGGATGCGCAGGCGCAGGGCCGCGCCGCCCCGCTCTTCTACCATGCGCTCGGCGGGATCATGGATGAGGCCGCCCGCATCCCCGGGCTGAGCGCCGCGGTCGCGCAGCATGCCATCGCGGAGCTGGCGGGCGTCACCATGATGGCCTCGCTGATCCGCTCCGATGCCGGACAGGGCGCGCAGATCGCCGTGGTGATCCGCTCGTCGAGCGACAATGCGGTGAACGGGACGGTCGCCATGCAGAGCAGCGGCGCCACCCTGACGGCGAACGATGCCGCAACCAGGCAGGTCTCGGTGCCATCCGGAACTTCACGTCTCTGCACCTGGCCGACCTCCATCGATGCCACCACGGTCGGCAGCTGCCGCATCATCGCGCACCTGGCCTGCGGCTCGGTGAGCGTGACCATCGGCGGCACGCTCCACGATCAGTGATCGGGGCGATCCCTGCCATCCCGGGGTGCAGTGCGCACCTCGGCCGAACGGCCACGCGGCCCAGCGTCAGCGGTTCAGCAGCGCCTTGAGATGGCGGATGCAGATGGCGCGGAAGTCCGCATCAGAGGGCACGCCATCGACTCGCGCACGCTGCCCCGCGGGGGTGCGCGCGGCGACGCCATCGAGGAAGCCGATCGCGGCCTGCGCCGCGGGGGTGCCGGGCGTGCGCTGGGCGAGGTTCCACACCGTCGCCGCGTAGCGCAGATCGGCGATGCCGGCGGCGCAGCGGTAGGCGTAGATGGTCGGGATGATCTCGCGACGACCCCAATTGAGCACCCCGGGATCGGGCTCGCGGCCATCGAGGTCGTAGAACTGGTAGCCGCTGAGCGCCAGGACGTGCCACTGCATGAGCCCCTTGACGCCCTTGCGCATCTCCGACCACAGGTATTCGCCGAAAATGTGGCGCTCGAGGCCCTGGTTGTAGATGTGCACCTCCCGCTGGCCCGCCTTGGCCTTGTCGAGATCGATCTGGGCATGCTCATTGAGGCCCGACCAGTACATGGTGGCGAAGAGCTGCTGCGCCGTCGCATCCAGCGGCTCAGCTCCCGACCAGTTGACCGAGTAGAAGCCGCCATCGCGGACGAAGGGCACGGCGGAGCGGTAGAGCGCATGGAGATCGAGGCTGGCGCGGGCCTGGGCCACGGTGCGCGGCTCATCGAGCATGCCGAGGTAGACCGATGGCCAGCCCTGCTTGGCGGCATGCTCGGCGACTGCCGACCAGACCGACCGCAGCACGGTCTCCACGCCCATGCCGCTGCGGCGCGCCCACTCGCGGCAGCCCGCGGCATCCCCGAAGCCCTCGACCATCGCCGGTCCGCCATAGCTGTAGACCGGCCTGGTGAAGCCGGCGCGCTTGAGCGCGGCGAAGAGCTCATCGCAGGGCGCGAAATCGAGGGTGGGCTTGCCGGCCGCGTCGAAGCCGGTGCAGGCGATGTTCGGCCCGCCGCAGAAGCTGTTCGCGCCCATGCGCCTCAGCTGGCTGGCGAGCTCGAACCAGCCGTCGCGCAGGCGCGCCTGCGGAAGGGCGCCGGGCAGCCAAGCGCCGAGGAAGCCGATATTGACATCGGGCTGGTCGAGCCTGGTCGGGAGGACCTCGAGGCTCAGGGGCAGGGTGATGGCGAGCTGCCCGGCGGTCAGCCGCACCTCACCGGCATAGGTTCCCGGCTTGGCATCGTCGGGCACCACCAGCGAGATCCAGAACTGGCGGGTGAGATCCTTCTCCAGGGCGAGGCGGGCGGAGCCGAGGTGACGCAGGCTGGTCGGCATGATGGTATAGGCGAGATCGCTGCTCTCGCGATGGGTCAGATGGTGGACGTAGCGCAGATCGATGATCGACGCGGGGATGGTCCCGGAAGGGCCCGAGAGATCGCTCACCGACAAGGCGACCGGGCCCGGGAGATCGCGCAGCGGACGGATGGCGAAGGTGCAGTCCGCCTGCTCGCCCAGCGCGGCGACCGCGGAGAGCGCGGTCGCCGGAGCACCGGGCGCATCGCAGAAGGTCACCGTGTCGTCCGGCGCCGGCGCACCCAGCCAATAGCCGGCCGCCTGGGCGCCTGGCGGGATCGCGAGCGCCTTGGGCCGGGGCCCGAGAAACACCGCGCGCGCGTCGAATTCCGCCCGGTTCGCCGCCAGCACCTGGGCGATGTAGCGCTCGGCCTGGGGCGCCACGCTGTCCGGGTAGACGATCATCGCCGCGAGCTTGGTGCTCCACGTGCCGTCGGCCTCGCAGCGGATGCGCAGCGGCCCGTCCCCGACCTCGACCTCGAAGCGCGCCGGCTTGAACAGCTCGCGCACATAGAGATCCCACATGCTGTCGCCCGGCCTCGGCTCGATGTCCTCGAAGCGGAAGAGGTAGTCGGCTGGCCCGCCCTCCCCGCGCTCGTCGACGAAGACCTGCTTGCCGTTCGCCAGGATCGAGCGCTTCCTGAACTGCGCCTGCTCGCCTCCCCAATAGCCGCAATCATCGAAGACCATCCACACATGGCATCTGCCCCTGGGGACATCGACGAGGAATTCGTTGCCATCCTCCTCGAACCACACGTAGTCCTGGAACAGGCGGGTCGGGTAGGTGTCATCGCGCGCGCGGTTGGCACCGCTGCAGCGCGCGCGCAATCCGGCCGTGAGGCCATGATCATGGTAGACGGTATTCCACGAGATCGCGGTGAAGCCGGGGAAGAGGCTCTGGTTCCCGGGTCCGAAATCGAAGGCGAGGATGCCCTCCGGCCGACCGCTCCTGGTCAGCCGGAGGGCGTCGAGGTAGATCGCCTTGACGTGCTCGTTCTTGTCGAAGCCGAAATCGAGGCGGATGATGTCCTTCGCATCGATGGCCGAGGTCAGGTCGTTACCCCGGCTGCCGGCCTCGCCGCGGTAGAGCCCCTGCACCGGCAGCGCTATCACATTCGCACCGGGCTTGAGGGTGAAGGTGCGGTTGGCGCGGTTCCAGTACGACGAGCCCCTGTCCTTCCAGGCCTGGTCAGCGACGAGGATGGTCCCGGCGATCGGCTCGTCGCCTTCGACGAAGGCGTCCAGCTCGAGCGATTCGAACGGCGACCAGTCCCGCGGCAGCCTCCAGGAGGAGAGGTACTCGCCGGGCAGGATCTTGAGGCTGTGATGCCCACGGGTCGCATGCTGGTCGCTCAGGACGCCGGTCTTCATCTCGAAGAGCAGCTTCTCGGCATCGGTCTCGAAATCGCACAGCAGGCGCTCCTCGCCCGCGGCCAGCGCCGCCGTCCACGCCAGGAGCATCACCATCATCGACTTCAGGACGAAGAGGGGAGCTGCACGCGCATACTCGAAGAAGCGCATCGTCGAACCTCGGCACGTGATCGGGGGAGCGGCGCCGCGCATGCCGGGTCCAGCATCGGCGTTTCACCGCACGCTGCGATCAGCTGTGGTTCCACCAACCGCCGATCATGCCGTTACGGCGCCCGTGAGTGATGCGCATGGCTGAGTGCGCGGATCCGGGCGTCACGGCATCCGTCGGCGTCGAGTCGGGCCGACATGGCTACCTGGTAGTGGGCTACCTGACACCACGTGAATACCATGAATCGGGTCGCCCGCACGGCGTCAATGGAGTACTGTACTCTCGCCTCACGTGAACTGAGCGAGGGCCTCCTGGCCGAATTCGCGGGTGATGGCCCCCGCATCGATGAGGTTCTGCAGCTCGGCACGTGCGTCAGCCCGGGTCACGGCACCGCGCTCCACCAAGCGGCGAAAGGAGGACTCGAGCAGGCCGCTCGACAAGCCCATCGCTTCTGCGCGTCCTGCTGCGCGAGCATCGTTCTTCATTTCCGTGAGCAGATTGATCATACCGATCTCCTCACGTCGGCGTCGAAGCCGGGGCATGTCCATGTCCTGGATATTGGCAAGTTTCAGCACGAAAGGAAGGAAGCGATCGAGATCAGCCAACGACGCCAATGAACAGTCCATCTGTTCCAACGCGGACGCTACAGCATCCACCGCGTCCATCCCGTTGTGCACGTCCAGGGTAGCCAGGATGGCGGCGACCCGGTTCGTCAGCGAGCGCAGGCGGAGACATTCCTCGCTCGTCACCCGGTATACCTGCACCTGCAGCATCAGCGGGGCTCTCCTGGCTACGGTCATGACCCATCGATCCGGGACGTAGCGGACGCCTGAATCGGTCACCAGCATGACCGGATAGACGACGGCGTGGGTATGACGATAGACCAGGCCCGCCATATGCCACATCACCCGCCGCAGGTCGATCTTTCGCGCCTGGGACCAATGCTCGATCAACTGGATGACCGTCTGACGGTCATCCGCCCAGCCCAGCCCAGCACCAGCGCCACATCGAGGAACCGGCTGGGCTCGGCCAGATCGGGAGGAGGTGATTCCTGCTGGAGGAGCATCGCCGAGACTGGCATACCGTACTCGGCCAGCAGATCGGGGACGACCACCTCGATGGTCTCAACCGGGTAGGTGGCGAACAGCGCCTTGAAGCCACGTTCCTCGCTGATGGCTCCCGGGTCGGACTTGGCCGACACCATCCCAGCGCGATGCCTACTAGGAAGCGTCGTAATTCGATGACTCGGCTGAGCTCACTGGCAGCCGCATCGCAGCATCGTCCTGGGCTTCGCGTCCCGGAGCTCGACATCCCACCTCGCCATCGTCTTCCGCTGCAGCGCATCACTCGTCTGGCACGACAGAACACGGCCTTCACCAGTGAGCCCGCATCAGGACCTACCGCTGGACGGCTGTTGCCGGAGCACACGTGATGGCACACCAGGAGGCCACGGTCTTCTCGATCTCATCACGGATTGCGCGTGTGCGCGCCAGCTTCTCTGCAGGGGTTCCCTGCAGCGCTGAGGGGTCGGGGAACCCCCAGTGCAGGCGCTTGGTGTTCCCGGGAAAGGTCGGACAGCGCTCCGCGCTGGTCTCATCGCAGACGGTGATGACGTAGGCGAACGCCTTTCCGGAGGACAGCATGTCGGCCACGCTCTTGGTCGCGTTGCCCGAGATGTCGATGCCCGTCTCCTTCATCGCCTCGACGACGATGGGATTGAGCTTCCCAGGTTCGATGCCGGCGCTGAATGCCGACAAGCGGCCACCGCATGCCCGGTTGAGGAATGCTTCCGCCATCTGGCTGCGGGCGCTGTTGTGGATGCAGACGAACAGGACGTTAGCGCTCATGGGATGCTCTGGTGCATGGGTGCATGGGTGCATGGGTGCATGGGTGCATGGGTGCGAGCGGCCGTCCATCTGGAGCGACGGCCACCGGGGAGGGTGGTGGGTGGCTGGGCGCATGGGCCTGCGCCTGGGGCTCTGCGAGCACGGCCGGACGAGCCAGCAGCCAGCGGATCAGCCAGGTCCCGGCAGCAGCCCCCGCACCCTGGGCGATGATGAAGCCCGGCGCGTCGATCGGACGGATGCCCGCGAAGGAATCGGTCAGGGTGCGGGCCAGGGTGACGGCGGGATTGGCGAACGAGGTCGATGACGTGAACCAGTACGCGGCGGTGATATAGGCCCCGACGGCAAAGGGGATGAGGCGAGCATGATGGTGAACACCGCTCCAGATGACGGCGAACAGCCCGAAGGTGGCGATGAACTCGCTGAACCACTGGCTCGGGCCCGTGCGCACATGCTGGGACAGGGAGACCAGTGGCAGAGCGAACATGCCATGGGCGCAGATGACGCCGGCAATGGCGCCCAGGACCTGCGCCAGGACATAGCCCGGGACCAAGCGCCACGGGAAGCCGCCGGTGGCGGCATCAGCCAGGGTGACCGCAGGATTGAGATGGGCGCCCGAGATCGGGCCGAAGGTCAGGATCAGCGCCACCAGACCGGCTCCGGTGGCCAGGGAATTCGCCAGGAGCGCGATGGCCACGCTGCCACCAGCCAGACGCTCGCCCATGATGCCGGAGCCCACGACGATGGCGAGCAGAAGGCCGGTGCCGACCGCCTCGGCGGCATAGCGCCGGGCGGGTGATGCCGCATGCGTCATGAATCAGGCCGGACAGCAGGTGGTCGTGCATACGGGCTCGGTCGACCTCACCAAAGGGTCCAGGTCGTAGTTCAGGCAGTAGATCTCCCAGTCGACGCCTGCGGGATCGATGACCCAGAATTTATCAGCATTGGCATGACAGCAATCCACCCCGATCTCGACGCGCATAGGCAGGCCCGCTGCCGACACGCGCGCCAGGTGGCGCTGGACCTCGGCAGGGGAGCTCAGCTGCACGCCCAGGTGGCTGACCACGCTGCCGCGCTCATCCGCGTCGTTCTGCGAGAGCGCGAGGTTCACCGGCCCCCAGGTGGGAAGGAACTTGGCATATCCCGGGAGGAGCTTGACCGGCTCGGTGCCGAACAGCAGGCGATAGAAATTGACGCTCGCCGCCATATCACGGACATGCAGGTGCACATGCACCTTCGGGCTGTCCACGGCGGTGGCAGGCACTGCCATGGTCGGGGTGGTGGACGTGGACGATGGTGGGGAGCAGCAGGCCATGGACATCTCCGTTGGCAGTGAGATCAGCAGCAGGCGGTCAGCAGGCGCACGAGATCAGCGACCAGGTCGCGACGGACTGATGAGTAGATGCATCGTTCATGACGCTCGCGGTCGATGAGGCCGGCGCGTTCCAGCTGGTCCAGGTGGTGCGACAGCGTCGGCCCTGGCAAGGCCAGAGCGCGCTGCATGGCATATGCCGGCAGTGGCTCGCCGGCCTGCACCAGATGGAAGAAGACACGCAACCGATCGAGATGCGCGAGGGCCTTCAACGCGACGACATGATCGACGCTGGCAATCGGATCCGTCCGCGGGACGCAGGTCGGACCGCAGGATGGCAGCGTCTTAATCATAATTTCTAATATATGGAATTATGAAATAGTGTCAAGCGGCACCGGGTCAATCGCATCTCCCGTCATGCTCCCGGCAGGTGGTCCGTTCGGGCCTCACCATGCTCAACCTCCAGCATCACCTGGGCATCGTCCATGCTCCTCCACATGTCCGTAGTGCATTGTAATCGTTTATTGCATATGGTTCTGTGATTTTTCTGCGCCTCGTTCCGAAGCCAGACTCGCGGCACCCCTGCGTGCCCCGCTGAACGGTGGGATGACCGCTATGCGGTAGTGACCACGACAGGTGCCACCCCGGACGGGACAAGGGAATCGAGGCACGTGGAGAGCTGATTTGTCCGCATCCATCGCCTGACGACCTGCTGGGGCTCGACGTTCTGGTATCGGCAGGTTGTCTGCCGGTCCACTCAGCTCGTCGACGCGTAAAACCGGACGCTCGGAAACGAGCGACCAATAGTCTGGCCGAATCATCGGTCTAATCCCAGGAGTATGGAGCAGCCATGACGGCGAGCTACCATGGCGCCATGAAGGTCATATGCCCAACCTGTCACGCGCTGGTGGCGGCTGCTGACATCAATATCCAGGCCATGACGGCCGTCTGCCGGGCCTGCAACGATGTCTTCACCTTCGGGCCGTCCCAGGAGGTCAGCGTCGCCCTCGGTCTTCCGGCTCGATTCACCAGCGTCGACGAGGGGCCCAAGCGATTCGGCGTCTCGTGGTGGTGGTGGCGCTGGCAGTACACCTTCTTGTTCTTCTTCTGCATCGCCTGGGATGCCATCCTGGTGTTCTGGTATGCGAAGGCATTCGCGGGTCATTCGGCATCCCATGACCCGGATATGATGACGGTGCTCTTCCCGATCTGCCATGTCGCCGTCGGCATCGGCCTCACCTACTTCCTCATCGCGTCGCAGTGCAATCGCACGCGGGTGGCATCCGATGGCGACATTCTGACGATCCGGCACGGACCTTTGCCGTGGCGCGGCAACCGCACGGTGAGCGTGCATGACCTCGCGGATGTGCGGGTGGAGACGAAGCAGCAGTGCACCAATGGCCAACCGCGGTTCGCCGTCATCGGGGTCGTCCATGGAAAGGATGTCGCCCTGCTCACCGGCCTCGATCAGGATGAGGCGAATTGGCTCCGCCAGCAGCTTGCGAACCTGCACTCACGATGAGGCCTGCCGACGTCGCCCGACCGGGCGGGATTTGCAGCGGTGCTGATGGGGCCAGCGGAATGGCGGCAACATGGGGCTGGTGCATCCGTATGCATATCCTGAGAGGCCAGGCTTTCGCCCCCCGCCGTCCTGCTGCCATCGGAACCGACGTGATCCGTCCCGCCATGCTCCAGCCCCTCCGCCATGCGGTCACTGCGACCTGCGCCGCGCTGATCCTCGCCGCCACCCTGGCCGCCGAGACCGCACCGGTCGGCTTCGCCGCCGGAGACCCTGGCACCCCTTTCGACCTGCAGGGCTTCATCGACGCGCGCCTGGCCGAGAAGCAGACGCAGATCGTCGTGCCACCCGGGCGCTACCGCGTCACGCCGAGGCACGCTGAGCACCTGGTGCTGCATGACCTCGCCGGCGTGACCATCATCGCCGATGGCGTGGAGATGATCTGCACCCAGACCACGCGCGCGCTGACCATCCGCCACTGCACCGATCTGACCCTGCGCGGGCTGACCATCGACTACGATCCGCTGCCCTACACCCAGGGCCGCATCATCAGACTGTCCCCCGACAAGAAGGTGCACGACATCGAGCTGTTCGACGGCTACGGACGCGCCGACACCGCGCGCGACTTCAAGTACGAGATCTTCGCCGCCGACACGCGGCTGCTGCGCACCCATACCTATGGCGAGACGCTCACCGTCATCGATCCCGCGCACCTGCGCCTGGTCAAGGACGGCGGCAGCAGCGCCAACGACCTCGAGCAGGTCGGCGACATCATCGCCATCGGCGCCGAATATGCGCCCGGCGGCTCAGCGGCGCACGCGGTGGAATGCTCCGCCAACGTCCACGTCACCCTCGACCACCTCACGCTCTACGGCTCGAACTGCTTCGGCTACCTCGAATACGACTGCGATCGCACCATCTACGATCATTGCGTGCTCGACCGCCGTCCTCCGGAGAGCGATCCGGTGAAGCGCGCCAGCGCGCGCATCCGCTCCGCCGATGCCGATGCCTTCCACAGCAAGCATGCCGTGGTCGGCCCGCAGCTGCTGCACTGCGTGGCGCGCTTCCAGGGCGACGACTGCCTGAACATCTGCGGCGACTACCACCTGGTCATGGCCAGCCACGGCCCGACCCTGCGCGTGCTCGGCAAGCACGACATGAACATCAGGGCCGGCGACCCGGTCGAGCTGGTCGCCTACGACGGGCGACGGCTGAGCGATGCGGTCGCCATCACGGTGGAGAAGGACGAGGCGATCCGCCCCGATGAGATCGCCTTCCTGCGCAAGCAGCGCATGGACGAGGGCCTGCGCACCAATGCCGGCGGCCAGCTGACCAAGGGCTTCTCCATCACCCTCGACCGAGCGGTGGAGCTGCCGATGGGTTCGGTGATCTGCTCGACGCGGCGTATCGGCAACAGCTTCGTGGTCGATGGCTGCGAGTTCGGCTGGAACCGCTCGCGCGGCATCCTGATCAAGGCCAGCAACGGACGCATCACCAACTGCACCCTCGCCGGCAGCTGGGAGGTGGGCATCCTGGTATCGCCCGAGTTCTGGTGGCTCGAGGCCGGCAGCGCCAGCCACCTGGTGATCAGCGGCAACACCATCAGCGACTGCCCCACCCCGGGCATCGTCGTGCAGGCCACTGGTGGCAGCGGAAAGATCGCCCCCGCCGGCGCCCACGCCGACATCGCCATCACCGGCAACCGCTTCGCACGCTGCGCGCTTCCCTGCATCCTCTGCACGTCGACCTCCGGACTGACGCTCGACGCCAATGTCTTCCCCAGCAATGCCGCGCCGCTCCAGGCGCGCTGGGGCGACTGGATGGTGCCGCCAGCGGACACGGGCAAGCCGGTGGTGACCGTGGAGTGCACGGTCGACGCTGCCAGCCATTAGCGCTGGCGTGTCGACGTCCACCGACGGCGGCTGCAGCTGCGGCTGGACGCTCATGCCGCCCGCGAGACCACGGAGCAATCCGTCCGCCGAGCTCGGACGGTCTGCATGAATCCGTCCCCAAGCGCAGGTAACGGGACCGGGCCCTGGTCGTTCCATACGCGGTCGCACGCGACCGCGTCTCGTCCGTTCCCGAGGTCCCACCATGCCCCCTCTCCGCCTCCCCCTGCCGAAGGCCGGACCTGACGGCGCCGGCGTCGCCGGCGTTGCGGCCATCGTCCGGGCCCTGTGCCTCCTCAGCATGCTTGCCGGTGCACCGGCCGCCGATGAGCTGCTTCCGGATGACGGCGTCCCGGTGGTCGTCCCGGTCGGTGCGGGATCGTACGCCTCGCGTCCTCCGCGCGACCAGAACAAGCGGCCCTACCTGAAGGACAAGGCCGGCTGGGGAGACGACAGCCAGATCTATTCGCACATGCGCCTGTACGTGACCCCGGGCCGCAAAGGGCCGGTGCCGTCGACCAAATGGTGGACCAGCCTGGTCAGCCAGCGCTGGTCGGGCGACCTGTGGTCCTATCCGGCCAAGATCCGGGCTGTGCCATCCGGGGTCGAGATCACCTTCCCGCACACCTGGCAGGTCGCCGGGGACGGCAAGACCGCCAAGATGGTGTCGACCACCAGCCTGCTGGTGGGCGGCAGCGCCTTCGCGCCCCTGGATGCCGAAGCCGACGCCTGGAGCGACTGGATGGTCCGCTTCCGCATGCCCGACGCCGCCGGGCACGGCCTGAACGTGACCACGGCGCACGGCATGCCGTTCACCTGGATCGAATGCGACGGCGTCGATCCGTGGGTGGCGGTCGGCCAGGCGACGCTGTTCGGCCCCGGAGCGAGCGCGGCCGCGGACCGCCTCGGCGTCGAGATCGCCGGCGACTGCTACGGCATCTACGGCCCCAGCGGCACCACCTTCACCCGCGCCAGCGGCCGCATCGTGCCGACCTTCCCCGGCAAGGCGCGCTTCCTCGCCATCGCGCCTCTGATGGACAAGGCCGATCTCGACCGCTTCGCCGCCCAGGCGGCGGTGGTCCCGCGCACCACCCGCATCACCTGGGCCTACGACCCGGCCAAGGCCAGCGTCGCCACCACCTGGACCATCGAGGCGGTGGATCTCGACGGCAAGGGCCGCAGCGATGTCCTCCAGGGCTGGATCCCGCACCACTATCAGCCGCCGGCCAAGGCCGGCTTCACCCCCGACGGCGCGCGCTACCCGACCCCGCGCGGCGAATTGCGGCTCGCCGTCGGCAAGCGCTTCGAGATCGCCTTCCCCTTCGTCGGGCTGCTGCCGGAATACCCGGCGCCCGCGCCCTCCACCGGCCCGGACGCCTTCCGTCCCGAGGTCATGCAGGGCCTGATCCGCGATCATCTCGGCCGGCCTGGCTACGGCAGCGAGACCTACTGGGGCGGCAAGATGGTGCTGCTCCTGGCGCGCTACATGGAACTGGCGCGCCAGATGGGGATGAAGGAGGAGACCGCCGTGCTGCGCGACCGTGCCGCCGAGGCGGTGCGCAACTGGCTGACCTTCACCCCGGGCGAGGGCGAGCACTTCTTCGCCTGGTATCCGAACTGGGGCTCGCTGGTCGGCTGCCGCAGCCGCGACAACGCCAATCCCGGCGTCGACATCCTCCAGGACCACCACATGTGCTATGGCTATCACGTCTATGCCGCGGCGCTGATCATGTTCCAGGATGCGCAGTTCGCCAAGGATTGGGGCCCGATGGCGCGGCTGGTGGCCAGGGACTACGCCGAATGGGACGAGAACAGCACGCTGTTCTGCCGCTTCCGCAATCTCGATGCCTGGTGCGGACACTCGTGGTCGGGCGGCATGGGCAGCGACGACGGCAACGGCCAGGAATCCTCCAGCGAAGCGATGCAGGGCTACGGCGCGATGTTCCTCCTCGGCGAGGCGATGGGCGACAAGGCGATGCGAGACGCCGCCGCCTTCTGCTGGGCGACCGAGGCGCGCGGCATCGCCGAGTACTACTTCGACCGCTCCCACCGGAACTTCCCCAAGGACTGGCCGCACGCGATGATCTCCAACATCGGCACCGAGGGCATCGGCTACTGGACCTGGTTCTCGGGCGACCAGTTCTGGATGCACGCCATCCAATGGCTGCCGATGAGCCCGCTCCTGTGCTATCTCAGCGAGGATGCCGCCTACGCGAAGAGCGATTTCGATGACATGGTGGCGCACCACGAGGGCGGCACGGGCTGGAACGGCTATCTCGGCAACGACACCGGCCCGTCCAACATCGCGCTGAACTACCTCTCGGGCTACGACGCGCCGCAGGCCGCCACGGTCTACGACCAGCTGCTGGCGCGCAATGCCGGCGGCGTCAAAGGGGCCGAGCCGGGCCCGACCTACTGGCGCATCCAGGCCCTCGCCAGCCTCGGCCCGCAGCGCTTCGATGCCTGGACCGACGTCGCCACCTCGCAGGTCTTCGCCAGCGCCGGCGGACCGACGTCGTGGGTGGTGTTCAACGCCAGCGACAAGCCGCGCGAGGTCCGCTGCTTCGACAAGGGCACGCAGGTCGCGACCTTCACCGCCCCGCCGCGGCGGCTGAGCGTGATGAAGGGCGGCACGGTCGCGCCCGGTGCCGAGCCGATGGCGCCGGTGCCGCCGCCGCCGACCCCGACCGGCCTGGTCATCGAGCCCGCGGCCATCCAGGTGGCTGAGCACGGCACGGTGAGGTTCGCCGCCTTCTCGCTCGGCCAGAACGGCAAGCGCACGCCGGTGCAGGCGACCTGGACAGTCGATGGCCCCGGATCGATCAGCCCCGACGGCACCTTCACCCCCGCGGCGCCCGGCAACTTCGACCGCCCGAAGGTGGTCATCATCGCCGAGGCCAACGGCCAGCAGGCCCGGGCCCAGGCGGCGGTCGAGGAGGCCCGCCGCGTAGCCAGGATCGAGATGCGGCCCGCCGCGCAGAGCGCGGCGATCACGCTGGGCGTCGGCATGCGCCTGCCGGTGTCGGCGACCGCGCTGGACCAGTTCAACGCCTACATCGACCTGCCCGCTAAGATCACTGTCAGCGGCCCGCTGAAGCTGGAAGGGGCAGTGGTGGTCACCACCGGCCTCGGCAAGGGCACCGTGACGACCTCGCTGGGCGGCGTCTCGGCCCAGCTGGCGATCGCGGTCGTCCCGGCCGAGCAGGTCGACCTCGCCGCCGGCTGCCCGGCCACCGCCTCGTCGAACGAGAACGGCAATCCCGCCGAGGCGGCGTTCGACCGCGATCCCAAGACGCGCTGGGCCAGCGAGCACAGCGACCCGCAGTGGCTGGCGGTCGACCTCGGTTCGCCGCAGCGGGTCGGCCGCATCGTGCTGAGCTGGGAGAATGCCCACGCCAAGAGCTACCGCATCGAGGCCAGCGACGATGGTGCGGTCTGGCGGACGGTGCATGAGCAGCCGGACTGCCGCGGCAATGTCGAGACCATCGTCCTGCCGGCTGCGGTCCGCTGCCGCTATCTGCGTCTGCTGGGGCTGACCCGCTCGGGCAGCTACGGCTATTCGCTGTGGTCCTTCGAGGCCTACCTGCGGTGAACTCCGCTGCGCCCCGAGCACCAGGAGAACTCCCGGTACAGCAGCCCCTCAACCCTGCGTGCGGTAGCGCGCCTGATGAACGGTGCGAGCAACCATGACCGGCATTCATGCCGGCACTGCGCACCAGGAGCTCGTGCTCCTGGTGCGGCAGCCATCCGCCCGCGGCGATCCACCAGACGCCCGTCGGAACCGGTGGCGGCTGGAAGTCCCCAGTGACGAGCATGGCCTGTGCACCGGCCGACGCTGGGATCCAGCGGCCAGGGTTCGCACCTCGCGTACAGGCGTTTCTGCAGGGAGGGGTTGGGCCTCGTCGCCCAACAGCGTGGCGCGCAGGCGGTTTCTCGAAGGTGAGGTTGAGGACGAGCAGTGCTTAAACCGGCGAGCCCTCGGCCAGGTGTGCGGCAAGGAACTGCCACATGATGGCCGATGATCCGCTACGACGCATGCCGATCACAACCTCGGCCTTCCCGGTGACCTCCGGCAGGCTGATGCCTCGCGGCGTCAAGGCGGGAACGGCTGCCGTCAGGGAATCGGTGATGCGCTGACGGAGGATCGCCTGCATGTCGCTCATGGAGATGCGCTTTTATGGAAATTTGTCCTTTCAGCAGCGATGAATCGAGCAGAGTGCGACCTTTTCAAGTGATGCCTTGGAATGCCTGGGTGCGTCACCAGCTCGTGGAGCGCCGATCACCTGGGTGGGCCAGCGGCATCCCGGGACTCGAGAAGGAAGGCGGACGAACTCGCTTCTGTCGCAAGGTATTGTCACTCAAGTCGATCCTATCACAATTGATGCGACGGGACCGGTCGCTCGCATGCCATGCTGCTGGCCAGCTCGTCAGTGCCCGCCCCCGCTGGCCGTGGGAATCATGAATCCCCTCAACGAGCCGCATGCCCGATGGTACGTATATTATATACCAAATTGGTATGCATTAGCGGGTCTCGCTATCAGCGACCGCCCTCTCAGGTGATCAGGGCGGTTCTGCCGGGCAGCTTCCCAGCTGGTCGGCCATCCCCAGGATCAGCCAACCGTCCGCTGCGCGCGTGGGCCGCCCGGCCGCCGAGATCCATACCACAACACCCGCTGGTGCGCCATCATGATGCCCATCCCGAGATCCTCGACCAGCAGCGCGCACCCTGCCCTCATCGCCCTGTGCGCCAGCCTGGCGGTCGGTTTCCTCCAGCCGGCACCTGCCGCTGACGCGGCGGATCACGCTGCCGGCTCGGCCATGAGCCCCTTCGGGATCGGCAGCGACGCCGCCAACAACCGCTCGGTCGCGGCCTATGCCGGATGGGTGCCCAAGATCGCCGCCATCGGCATCAAGCGGCACCGGACCGTCGAGACCAGCTGGGGGGCGCTCGAGAAGGTCGAGGGGCAATGGACCTGGGGTGAGCTCGACCAGCAGATGAAGTACCTGGATGAGCAGGGCATCGCCTACGGCGCCATCCTCTATGGCAGCGGCCGGAAGGACCGCGGAGGAACCCTGCCGGTCAACGGCCTCGCCGACTGGTCGCACTACGTCAGCGAACTGGCGAGCCACGTCAAAGGGCGCGTGACCTACTTCGAGGTGTGGAACGAGCCGCCCAACGGCACCGGCCGCAACCAGACGGCAGCCGACTATGCCAAGGTCGTCGCCAGCGCCTACGATGCCACCCATGCCGTCGATCCGACGAACAAGCTGGGGATCACCGCCAAATCCGTGCATATCAACTACCTCGACCAGGCCATCGCCGGCGAGGCGAAGGATCATTTCGACTGGATCTCGCTGCACCCCTACGAGGTGCTCAACGGGATCGCCGACAACATCGGCACCGAATCCATCTACATGCACATCGTCCCGATCGTGCGCAAGATGCTGGCGGCGCGGGATCCGGCCAAGATCGATGTGCCGATCATCTTCACCGAGCTGGGCACCGACGCCCGCAAGGGTGCGGACAACCAGGGGCAGACCCTGATCAAGGCCTACGCCATGGGCATCGCCCAGGGTGTGGCCTGCATCGAGTGGTTCGAGGCGCGCGACGGCGACAGTGGCCCGATGGGCCTGCTCGACGGCAAGGGCAACCCGCGCCCGTCCTACAATGCCATGGCGCATCTGATCGAGCACCTGGGACAGCACCCGATCTACCTCGGCTGGGTGCTGCTGAATGACCGGGACTGCGGTTTCGTCTTCCACGGCGCCAAGGGCACGGTGCTTGCCACCTGGGCGCCGAAAGGCAGCCCCGATCATGTCGATTTCGGCACCTCCGTCTCGATCGTCGATCCGCTGACCGGCGCGGCCACCGATGCCGCCGCCTACGACCTCACCGTCGCTCCCATCCTGGTGCTCAAGGTCCCGGAGGCCCTGGTCCAGCGCGCACAGTCCAACCGCACCAAGCCGTTCCCCTGGGGCGGCGACTACAGCGATGCGAAATCGGTGTCGATCACCATGGGCGAGCGCAACATCGAGAAGGGGCTGCATACCCATTCAGGCGCCTCCATCGCCAAGGCTGTCCTGCTCTATGGCGGATCGGCACGGGCAGGGAATGTGCCGGGCGGCAACGTCTTCGTGGTCGATCCGAACTTCCTCTCCTACACCACGGTGCCCATCGAGATCCGCATGGTGGTGCGCCGGAACCCGGACAACAAGCCCGCCCGCATCACCCTCGAATACGAGTCCACCTCCGGATACAAGAAGCTCGCTCCCTTCGATATCCCCGAGAGCAGCGAGTGGAGCACGGCCACATGGTCGATCGACGACGACCAGTTCGTCAACATGTGGGCATACAACTTCACCGTCACCAGCGGTTCCTATCTCATCCAGAGCGTGACGGTGACCAAGACGAGCAAGTGAGCCGACCCACGTCCAGTCACCTCGCCAGCCACGATCCCGCCCCAACCCATCTCGGATCACCGCTGCAGGCCGATTGCCCATGAATCGTCCCAATAGCCTTTATCACTATCGGGTCACCCGGAACGAGAACGCTCGCCAGCGGTCACCATGTCGGCCGGACGGCAGCCCGTGATGGGTGCCGCCTCCCCCTTTCTCACAGATCCGTCTTCACCAGGGTGCACGCCGTGGTCTCGAGCGACAGCTTGCCGTCGGTGACGTGGTTGCCGATGACCGTAAGGCCGTGGACGCTCTTGGCCGAGATGCCAGCACCGGTGAAGGTGTTGCCCTCGATGCGGATCTCCTCGTGCACCGGCTCCTCGGCCTTGACCGAGCGGTTCATCGGATTGATGACGATGCCGCACTCGAGGAAGGTGTTGCCGCGCAGGGTCATGTCGCGCACCGGCCCCGATTCGAACCAGCCCTCCGCATCATCCTCGATCAGGATGCCGGGCATGTGGCAGCGATTGAAGGTGCAGCCTTCCACCAGCACCGGGCCCCGGGTCGTCAGCAGGAAGCCGCGGCACGAGTCCATGGTGACATGGCAGTTGCGCACCGTCACCGCGGGATACCAGGTGATGTTGTCGATCACATCATCCTTGGCGAATGATGGCGCGGCGCCGTCCAGGGTCAGCAGCCAATCCTTGTCGCTCCTGCGTTCGATGGCGGTCACCCGGCGCCGTGGATTCGCGGGCAGTTCACGCAAGGTCACATGATCGATCACCGCCACCTCGTCGCCGGGCTGGAAGGCGGCGAAGCCGAAGGTCTGCCCGTTGGCGAAATGCACCATGAGCTGCCGGTCGCCCTCCTTCTCGATGATGCGCAGGTGGGTGCCATGCACGTTGATCACATCATCCTGCAATCCCGACACGGTGCAGGAATCGACCAGGATCTCCCCGCGGCAGCCAGAGAAATGGAAGCAGTCGGCCCAGCAGGTGCAGGTGCGCATGGTGCCTTGCGGCGGGACGATGTCGACCCGCTGGAAGGTGATGTTCTCGCTGAACTGGCTGATGATGCCCATGTTGGCGAAGGCATGGAAGCGGCAGTCGCGCACCACGATGTCGCGGCTGCGGGTGTTGTGGGCGCCGATCAGATCCCGGGTGATGAGGCGGATCTGATACTGGTGGCCGGCGGTCAGTCCGCTCGCCTGGTCGCCGTAATCGAGCTCGACCAGGCGCTCGCCGAGCGCCGTCGCCGTCGCCTTGACCTGGCCCTTGTCCGTCCATCCCGGCGGCATGGAGGTCCGCCAGCAGCGGCCATTGGCGGGCACCGCCTCCTGGCACAGCGGCTCGCCGCATCCCCAATCGCCGGTCCAGCTGAATCGGCCATCGAGGATGGCATAGGTCGAGCGCTCGGCGATGCGGATGGTGACGCGCTTCCCGCTGATGCCCTCGACGCGGAATTCCGACACCGTGGGCCGCTGCAGGTCGAACACCAGCCCGGCATAGGTGATGTCGTCGGCATGATCATCGATGAACATCGCCATGCGGCCGGCGCAGCGGATCTCGGCTTCCGGCGCGCTGGCGGCCCCTGCGCCCTGCAGGCGCAGATGATGCGCATGGTCGACCAGGATGGCGATGGGCTTGGTCTTGCCCGGTTCATCGCAGGCATTCGAGATGAAATAGAAGCGTCGCACGGCCTTCTCATAGCCGAACAGATGGACGCCAGCGGCGAAGGTGATGACCACCGGACTGGACAGCGTACCACCGCCGGATGGCTTGAGGCTCACGGGGTGGCTGCCGGGCGCCACCTCCACGCGGTCCCCGGGCGAGAGCCTGAGCGCATTGAGCCGGGCGAACGATTGCCAGGCGCTGGCCGCTGAGGTCCCTTTGTGCGCGTCATCGCCCTTCTCCGGATCGATGTAATAGGTGGTGTTCCCCGGTGAGGCGGTCAGCGCCTCCGGGCCAGGATAGAGTGCCGCCGGCTCGAAGGGCTGCCGGGGATCCACCGCCACCGAGGTCGGCTCTCCCGTCTCCGCCGCCGGGATCACCAGCAGGAGCTGCAGCAGCAGCGCCGCCGCGCCGCCGAGGCGTGCACTGCGCGCGCGCACCCCGGGCGCAGCCGTTTCGCTCGAGACCGGTGCGCTAGCGGTCATGATGGGCTCCTTTGAAGGGACGGTCGTCCTGTTCCCGTGGCGCAAACGGGATGGTCATGCCGCAGCGGTGGCGTTAGGGCCGCCCACGATGCCGGCCATGGCATCATGGATGTACCTTTTCGCGTGCAATCCGCCAGCAAGGCGGGATCGAAGGGGATAGGCGCCCGGACAATGCGCAAACCCCGGGAAGCGGATTGCGAAATGCATCCCAGCAGCGACTCGTGACGCCATGGTCGATATGTGACGCGGTACATTCCCGATTTATCATGATTATTACGCCTGCTTCAGGCTGGCTATGAACGCCAGAGACCCACACGGTGACAGCCTGATTGCGGCTCGGTCCTGCCTTCAACGGGCGCGATCGGTGCGTGTGACGGAAATGTCCATTTCCGCCATCGATGCCGGGAACGGCGACAAATGCCCAGGCCGAAGCGCTGCGCGAGCGGCCGTCTGGCGTCCTTGCGTGACCGGCCTGCCGGCTAGCATGCCGCGTGACTTCCGACCGGGTCGTCGTCGATCCCGCCCGTTCAGCCCCAGGGGACTGCGCTGATGCACCGATGCCTCGCCCTCGTCGTCCTGACTGCATGCGCCCTGCTGATCTTCGCGTGCGCCGAGCGCATGGACGCCGACCAGGCCATATCGCTCACGCGTCCCTCCCTGGTGCACCTGAGCTCCGGCGATGACATCGTCGCCATCGCCGCCAGCCTCCAGACGGGACATGCGGAGATGGTCATCCAGGCCACCGTCAGGGAAGCGCAGGCGCACAAGCCGCCCGCCTACTCCTTCAATCTCTTCTGCTGGTCCATGACCGTCGACGCGAAGGACAATCGCTTCCCCCTCTCCGGCCAATCCAGCTACCTGCATTACATCCCGAATTACCACGGCGACGCCATCGTCGCCGAGAAGCTCTCCCTGGAGCGCGAGGTCACCTATACCATCCGCGTCCCGCTCGATTACTCCGGCGAGGGGATCACCCTCGATGACGGCTTCACGCCAGTGCACCAGTCCTGGCACCTCGGCAGGGAAGGCGCCTACATCCTCAGACTGCATTACAAATACTGGGATAGCGCCGGGAAGACCCATGAGCTGATCGTGCCGATCACGCTGACCACCTGATCGCCCCTGCGGACAGCGGCGGCCCTTCCGCGCGCTGAACAGCGCACCGCGCCGCTGGGCTCTGCCGGCACAACGGGCGATCTCCTCACGTGTATAAGCAGGAGTCCATCGTGCGCGCCGCTTGGCGCCGCACACACCGCTCGAGGCCTCCCCATGCGCATCCTGCTCCTGCTCGCCGCCACCCTCCTCATGCCGCTCGTCGCCGAGGAGAAGCTCGGCACGCTGGTGTTCTCCGACGATTTCGAGCGGCATGAGACGCAGTCCCTGGTCGATGAGCCGGGCAACGGATGGAATACCAGCAGCTCATGGAGCGCGAAGAATCACAAGGAGGTCGACCTGGTCGATGGCGCCTTGTACATCCATATCCATCCCGAGGCCATCCATCCGGTGGATGTCGGCCATGCCTTCGTCTTCATCGACGGCACGGCGCGCATGAAGTTCAAGTTCCATGAGGACAAGGACACCCTGATGCTGAACTTCGCCGACCTGGGCTGCAAGGAGGTCCACGCCGGCCATCTCTGCGCGGCGATCTTCGCCCCGACCAAGGTGACCCTGCAGGACATGAAGACCGGCTCGATGCTGCTCAAGTACTACGATGGCCGCAAGGCGGGGACGCTGACCAAGGAGGATGAGGCGCTGCTCAAGACCAAACAGAAGGTCTTCCCCTGCACTACCAGCGTGGGCGAGTGGCATGCGCTGAGCGTCACCATCCTCGGCGATACCATGACCGCCTCGGTCGATGGCACGCTCATCGGCAGCTTCAGCTCGCCTGGCATCGCCCACGAGTCCAAGCAGGTCCTGCGCCTGCTGGTCTCGAACAAGATCACCATCGACGACGTGATGTACTACCGGCTGAAGTGATCGGGGATTCGTTGCCTCGGCCCGCCCAGCTGATCCGATGACGGCATGCCGTCGACCTCGCTTATCCCAGCACGCATCCTGCTGCGACGCCAGCATCCTGCGGGCACTCCCGCGCTGATCCGCGCCATCTGCGTCCACATCTGCCTGGTCGCGACCGCCTTCTGGACCTATCAGTGCCTCATAGGGGGCATCAGCGGTGACCAAGGGAGCTTCGCGGGCTGGAGGGGCTTCCCCTGCCATTTCGAGACCTGGTCCGATGGCATCGGCGGACCTCCCGACGACAGCAGCGCCGAACGGGCAGAGGCCATTCGCCTGGACATCATCATCTGCGCCTCTTCGACCCTGCTGCTCGCGGGACTCCTGAGCGCGGTCGGCTGGTGGGCCTTCCGGCGTCCACCGTCGTTGGTTCCCGGCGGTGATGCCCGCTAGCGCCCCGCACGCAGGGCATCGGCATCACCATCGCGCATCGCCCACCACCCCAGGCGTCACCGCCCACGCGACCAAGACGGAAGCGGTGCCGCACCCAGAGTGCTCGGAGCCGACGACCGACGACGAGGATCGATGCCATGCACGCCCGCGCCCGACCGACCCTGTCCGCGCAGCGAACGCTTTGGTGGTCATCCTCCCCGATGACGACCTGGAGCTCGGCTGCCGTGGTGCTGATCCTCCTCGGGCTCGGCGTGGTGGCCTCAGCCGGGGAAGCGCCCGGTCCGACGGTGATGCTGCTGATCGCCGAACCGGAATACCAGACCGGGATCACCCTGCCCGCCTTCGCCCAGAGCGACCTGGCCCCCCAGGGGGTGCACTGCATCGTGGTGCGCGAGAATCCCCAGGACCCCACCGACTTCCCCGGACTGACCGCCCTGCCGCAGGCGGACCTCCTGCTGATCAGCGTGCGCCGGCACACGCTGCTGACGGCGCAGCTGGAGCTCATCCGCGCGCATCTGCGCGCCGGCAAGCCGCTGATCGGCATTCGCACCGCCAGCCACGCCTTCGGTGCCGTGCCCGCCGATGACCGCCATCAGGGCTGGATGACCTTCGATCAGGAGATCCTCGGCGGCAGCTACCAGGGGCACTACGACGATCTGCCGGCGCACCTGGCCTGCGCCCCGGGCGCCGCAACGCATCCCATCCTCGCCGGCATTGATGCCAGCACCCTGAGCACGCGCAAGCTGTACAAGAACCCCACCCTCGCACACACTGCGCAGCCGCTCCTGACCGGGCAGTGCGACGGTGAGAGCGCGATCCAGAACGTCGCCTGGACCAACCAGGTGGGTCGCAGCCGGATCTTCTACACCTCCCTGGGCACGCCGACGGATTTCGCCACTGCCGGCTTCCGACGCCTGCTCGCCAATGCCGTATGGTGGGCGCTGGAGCGTTCGCCACCGACATCAGCAGCTCCACCGGACGCTCCAGGCCGCCTGCCAGCGAGTCCGTGAGCGGCCTCGACCCGGCGCTTCGTAGCCCTGGGCCAGCCACATGCTAGGATGCTGGCAGATCTCTGGCGGCTCATCGCCATCGGCGCCTGCTGCCGCACACGGGAGGACGCATGGGCTTTACCGCGGTCAAGACCTACCTGAGCGCCTCCATGGCCCATGTCGACAAAGGGCTGCTGGAGCAGCATGGCCTCGTCGCCCTGGTCGAGAATGAGCATGCCATCGGCGCGGACGGCCTGCTGCAGGCGGCCTTCGGCCACATCCAGCTGTCGGTGCCGGCAGCGGATGTCGCGGCCGCCACGGCCATCCTGGCCGACAGCGATGGCCCACCCCTGCCGGCGGACGAGGACGATTACGTCTGCCCGCAGTGCGGCTCGACGAACATCAGCGACTACGGCCCCTACATGTGGACGATCATGTTTCCCGTGCTCTTCCCGCTGCTGTTCGTGCGCCGCACCGCCTGCCACGCCTGCAGGCACACCTGGGAACGGACCTAGGCAGTGGCCGAAAGCCGCCCGCTCGAGGTGATCCGCATCCTGAACACCAGACCAGGGACCGGATCAGCGCGCATAATTTCAGACCTCCTGACCCGCTCAG
>PLEW01000005.1 GCA_003136555.1 Planctomycetota bacterium
ATCCAGCCCAGAATCCAGCGAAGTCGATTCCTGGTTCCCGATTCCCATTCCCTTGTCTGCGCAATCGCGTAGCATACGACTCCATGACGGCCATGTCGCGCTCTCTGCTCCCCGAACGAATCGCCCTCCTCCTTCCGTCCTGGCGGATGGTGAGCGTCGTCTTCGGCGGCTTCGCCTCGGCCCTGGTNNGGCCATGTCGTCGCGACACCGCTCGTCACCATCGCCGCCCTGTGCCTCGGCGGATGCGTCGCCTACATGTTGCGGGCACGATCGCCCCAGGCGCTGATTGTGCTCGGCCACGCCTTCGCCGCGCTCTGCGCTGTGGTGGCCGCGTGCTCGGAAGAGATCGCCCACGTGCCGACTGGCATCGCTCTTGCCGGCATCACCGTCCATATCCTGGTCGTCATCGCCTTGACCTTGTGGCGGCGCTACGGTGCGGTGACGACCATCGCTCGCGCGGTGTCCTATGCCACCTTGGGGGCTGGCCTCGGCTTCGCCTGGTTCGCCGTGCATGCCGATATCCGCTGCGCCCCATGCCAGACAGCCATCGCAGGCTTGGCGATCACGGCGGTCGGTTGGTGGCGCGGTCGGGAGAGGGGGGCGGGCACGACCCTCAGCACCGCCCTGGCGGTTGGAGGGTACATGCTGAGCGGCGCCCTGCTCGTCGTCACCACCATCCTGATGGATCCCTGGCAGACCCGCTCGCAGGAGGAGCGCTTCATCATCGCCTACCTGGAGGAGCTCCAACGCACGGGGACCCGACTCGACCAGGGTCGCTTCATCGCTTCGTGGCGCGCTCGGCAGNNCCGCCGGGTCGACATCACGCCAGTGGAGCGATCGGTACCTCCAGGAGCTGAAGACCCTCGTCGACGATGGAACGGTTCATGTCGTCCTGCACCCCATCCTGGTGCAGGATGCGGCGCTCGAGCGCCAATGCGCCGTAATCGCAGGCGCAATCCAGAATCCCGCGTCGTGGTCAGAGGCCATCGCCACCTTCACTGCGGGCTCCCTCACCGAAGCAGGTCGTGAGCAAGTCGCGTGGCTCCATGACCACCATTCTGCTGTTGACCAGGTCATCCAAGGGGCGGCGCGTTCTGCTCTCGCCTACGGCNNAGGTCATCACCCATGCCGGATCGACCGCGATCCATTCCGGCGTGCCGACCGAATCCCTGCATTCCCTGCTGCATGCCGCTGCTCCTGCAGCGTCATCCTCCCCACCCGTCTCAACCACCCGGAGACTTCCATGAGCGTCCGTTCCTCCACTTCCAAGACCGTCCTCGCCGTGGCGGCCATCGCCGTCCTGGGCTTGGCGCTGTCGACGGCGTCGGCTGTCGACATCAATGCCGCTGCCTCCAGCGCCACGAGCACAATCAACGGTTACAAGGTGAGCATCGCCAATCTCATCGGTGCGCTCATCGACCTCTTCGCCCTGAGGTTCTGCGGCATCTACTTCATCAAATACCAGAAGGACCACTCGGTCGAGAACCTGATCCGGATCGGCGCCGGCATCGTTGTCTTGGCGATCGGTACCACCCTCATCCTTGCCTTCTGATACAAACGCGACGACATGGCCGCATTTGAATTCGAAGGGGCCCCGATGGTCACCGAGCCATTGGAGTTCGGGCCATCGCAGACCGCGCTGGTGACGACCAAACGTGATTTCTTCCTGTGCGCCATCGGCGGGCTGCTCATCGCTTTTGTTGTCGCGGTGATCGTCGCCCCNNACTCACGCTCGTGTGCGGGGTTGGAGCCTTGATCATCGCCACGATCGGCTTGTTGGCGGTGACGCAGCAGCTGCGGACCAAGTACGGCGGCAACCATTGGCTGTGGGAGATCACCATGGAGTGCTGGGCGTTCCTCTGCCGCCAGGGGCTCCTGCGCTCCGACCAGAAAGGGCATTTCGCCCCGCTTGGGCGCCGGGTGTTCACCGCCGCGTGGGTCCCCGGCATCGCCAAGGTCCGCTCCGGCGAGCTCCGCGACCTCGCGGTCATCACGACCTCGGAACGCGAATACGGTGGCACCACTCGGCATCAACGACCCCCGGCGATCCGGGAGTTCGAGATCGAACGGCAGGGCGTTGGTGAGATGGAGGAGATTGCCGATCGCTCCTCCTGGGTGGCCATCGAACCGTGGATGCTGTGCGGTGACGGGCCTGCAGCCGCCTCCATGCCGCCGCCATCGCCGCTGCGCCAGGTACCGCAAGCGGTGGAACGCTCCAGCGGACNNTCATGAGCGCGCCGATGCCAATGAATGGTATGGCAACGTGATGATCCTTGTCGCTCTGCTCGCGCTCATCGCCGTGATCATCGTCATCGCCAGCCTGGCGATCCAGAACCAGGCGCTGTACCTCCATGGCGATGTGATCGAGTCGCGCCACGTCCACGTCGAATGGTAGGATTTGTCCACCGCGCCACGATCCGATCCGGCTGATCCGGTGCCGCTGCCCACCCCACCGCTGCACCTCGCTTCGCAATGGGCCCAGGGCGTCGCCGCACCGCAGTATCTGCGACCGCTGGTCATCCTGGTGCTGCTGCTCACGTCGAGCGCCGCCATCGTCTTCGTCTGGCGCGCCCGCACCCTCTCGGTGACGGTTGTCCCGGCTGAATCGGCCATCTCGGANNNNCGCGCCGACAGCGCCGCCTGCTGGACGAAGTGGGCAGCCTATCACGGCAGCAGGCGGCCATCATCCTGGATACCCGCATCGTCGAGCGCAAGGAAGGGATAGACCTGCTCGATACGGCGGTCGAGATCCATACCTTGGTCTTCGCCGGGCAGGAGCCCAAGCTGTCGCACAGCGAGATCCGGATCTTCACCGCAGAGGTCACGGCCGATGTCGCCACCGATCGCAACCGCCAAGGCCTGCTCCTGAAGGGATGGCGGATACAGACCGAGACGCAGTNNTGCCCCTGTTCTGGGAGGAGGAGTTCAATCGGCGTCGCGATGAGCACGTCAAGAATGTGATGTCGGGCAACAAGGACGCGGCGCCATGAGCACCGGCCAGGCAGCCCGAGATCGGGACGTGGTCCACCTGGTCCTGGTGGCAGCTGCGGTGGTGCCGCTCCTCGCGCTGGGATGGATGACGATGGTCAGCTGGAAGACGCCGCTCGTTCCGGTGCCGGGGGTGCGGCAGGCGCAGACCATCGCCCCCAATGCCATCACCGACCACTATCTGACGACCTTCGCCCAATCGTGGTTGACCCGGCGGCATACCCTCAACGCCTACAACTATGAATCGGTCGCGGTCGCCATCGCGGATGACTGCACCCCGCAATTCCGTGGCC
>PLEW01000090.1 GCA_003136555.1 Planctomycetota bacterium
GACGGCCTCGAGATCCTGCGCGACCGCCGCACCCTGTTCGTCAACATCGTGCTGCCGGCGCTGCTCTATCCCTTCATCGCGCTGTTCATGATCCAGATCCTGCAGATCACCAGGAGCCAGCGCATCGAGCCCCCGCGCGTGGCGCTGCTCGACCGCGCCGGCGAGCNNGCCGACCACGGCCAGCGCGCCGAGCACCGACTGACGATCGTCGAGCTGGCAGCGTCCGAACAGGGGCAGCTGCGCCAGCTCGGACTCGAGCTCGATGGGCTGGACCACCTCGAGCACCATGACCAGGTCTCAGAGGTGCGCAGCCACAAGGCCCGCCTGCGCGCCGATCTGCTCGCGCTCATGCGCGAGCATGATCTCGCCTCCCTGGTGCTCGCCCTGCCCGATGCCCACGCTCCGCTGCGGCTGGTGATCTTCGCCGATGAGGCGCATGTGCATGCCGAGATCGCCGATGAGCTGCTCGATCAGGCGATCGACGTCCTGCGCCACTCCCTGGTGGTGCGCCAGCTGGCGGCCGCGNNATCGCCGGCGAGCGCGAGCGCGGCACGCTGGAGAATCTGCTCGCCTGGCCGGTCCAACGCCGGGACATCTTCCTCGGCAAGCTGCTGGTCACCTGCGGCGCGGCCGGCGCCTCGGTGGTGCTCAATCTCCTGTCCCTCGCCCTGACCATCGGCCTAGCCGGCCACCAGCTGGCGGCCGCCGGGGCGGACTTCGCCAGCGCCGCCACCGTCGGCGCCGGCACCCTGGCCCTGAGCTTCATCGCCCTGGTGCCGATCACCGTCACCCTCGGCGCCCTGTCACTGGCCCTGGCCGGGCTGGCGACCAGCGCCAAGGAGGCGCAGAACTACCTGACCCCGCTGCTGCTGGTGGTGCTGGTCGCCGCATTGGTCGCCGCGGTGCCCGATACGCGCGCCAACCTGGTGCTCGACCTGGTGCCGATCACCGGCTCGGTACTGGCGCTCAAGGAGAGCCTGCAGGCGCACCACCTGCCGTGGTTCCACCTCGCCCTGAGCACCGCCGCGAGCATCGCCCTCGCGGCGGTGGTGGTGAGCTGGGCGGCGCGCCTGCTGGAGAGCGAGCGTTTCTGCTATCCTGGCCTGGTGCGCGCCGGATGGGGCCGCTTCCGCCGCTGGGGCGTGCCGCCGGCGATTCCGAGCGGCATGGAGGTCATGGCGGTCTACGCCATCGCGGTCGGCGGCATGACCTACGGCGGCGGGCTGTTCATCGACGCGGCGACACCGCTGGTGATCGCCGGTCCGCTGGTGCTCTTCATCCTGCTGCCCCCCCTGGTGCACTGCTGGCTCGGCAATTACTGCGCCAGCGAGGTCCTGCAGCTGCGCCTGCCGCCGGCCGGCGATGCCCTGCGCGCGCTCATCGCCATCCCCTTCGCCATCCTGACCAGTTCGGCGATCGGCAGCCTGCAGCCGGAGATGCCCAGCGACCTGGCGAGCGGCACCGAGGACATCCTGGCCAACCTCCACCGCCTGGGTGTGGTGGTCGAGGTGCTGTGCGCGGCGCTGCTGCCGGCGCTGTGCGAGGAGGTGCTCTGCCGCGGGACGCTGTTGAGCGGACTGCGGGCTAGCGTCGGCAACACCGGCGGCGTGCTGGTGACGGCCTTCCTGTTCGCCACCCTGCACCTCTCGCCCTACCGCTTCCTGCCGCAGTTCGTCCTCGGCATCGCCCTCGCCCTGCTCACCATCCGTGCGCGCTCGCTGGTTCCCGGCATGCTGCTGCATGGCGGGCACAATGCCGGCATCCTGCTGTTGGCCGGCGGAGGCGCCTTGTCCCAGCTGCCGGGCATGGCGCTGGTGACCGAGCTGCCGCCGCTGGCGGCCCTGGGCATCGGGCTGATGGGCCTGAGCCTGGCGTTGGGAGTGCCCGGCAGCAGGCGGCTGGACGCGCCCCCGCAGGCGGCCAGCTGATCGCGATCAGCGGCCCGGCGCAGGCGGAGCTATTCGTCGTCGGTGACGGGGATGAGCTTGACGCGGATGACCCCGGTGCCGCCCGCACCCCAGCCGGCGGCGTAGGGACCGAGGAAGATGCGGCCTTCACCCTCGATGATGCCCGGCTTGGCGACCTTGCCCTGCTCGACCTGCATCACCATCGCGCCGATGGGGAAGTCGCCGAAGCTCAGCGACAGGCTCGAGGATGATCGCGAGGCGCGGTAGCCCTTCCAGTTCACCGTGATCGGCGTGCTGAAATAGTCGCTGGTCCAGGTATCGGTAGGGTTGGGCACGACACGCACCCGCTGGCCATGGGTGATGCTGTAGCTGGTGTCGTTGCGGTCCTTGCCGGCCGAGACCTCGACGATCGAGCCGCGCAGGCGATCCCACTGCTTGGGCGTGAGGTTGTCGTAGTCCAGGTTGGTCATCGGCAGCAGGCCATCGATCTCCTCGATGCGCTGGGCGATGCGCTGCTTGGTGATGCCGGTGATCGACGGCTCCGCCTGCTTGTACCAGGAGAACGCCCGTGCGAGCATGCTCTCGCGTGCGCCCGGGCGGCCCTTCTTGCCCAGCGCATACCATTTGTCGGCCAGCTCGACCTGCTGTGGTGCACCGGCCGGGCGCAGCATCTCCATCTCGGCGGCAGCCTTGTAATCGGCATCGCTGCCATGCGCCAGCAGCGGAAGCCCGACATCCCAGGTGTTGCCCTCGAAGCAGAAGTACTTGCCCACCACGGAATTGGCATCCGCATCCTCGGGGTTGTCGAGGAGCTTGATGATCGATTGCACGGTCGGATTCGCGCGCGAGCGGCTGTAGACCTCCTTCTTCTTCGCCTTGGCATCGATGCCGGTGAAGTTCTGCGCCATCAGATCGCAGGCGGTGAAGATGGTGTACCAGTCGGCAATGCTGGCGGAGAGCTCGACGACCTCGCTGAGCAGGGCGTACTGGGTGACCGCATCATCCTTGGTCGCGGGCACCTGCTCGATCAGCTTGGCGATCAGCCGTCGCTTCTGCGTCGCCTTGCTCTTGGCGTAGTCCTCCTTGAACAGCTTGCGCACCGAGACCACCGCGGTGCGCAGGGCGTCGGCGGACGGCACGGCGGCGCTGCCGCTGACGACGGCGGCCGACTTGCTGAACAGCGTCTGCCGCTCGGCCTCCTTCTCGGATTGGATCTGCTTCATCTGCTTCTGCTGCGCGTCCAAGCTCAACTTCTGCGCCTTGAGCGAGAGGTCGGTACCGACGAAGCGCTCGGCCACCTCGAAGTAATGCACCGAGATCTGCTCGTAATCGTCCGGATGGTCCTTGGCGTATTTTTCCGCCCGGTCGAAGTAGTTCTTGGCCTCGGTCTTGGGGATCTCCTTGGACGCCACCGCATCGGCCTTGGCCAGCGCGTCGGTGACGCTCTTGTCGCCGCCCTTCAGCGCCAGGAAGTTCTTGACGTCATCGACGTTCATGCGCTTCTTGCACCAGAAGATGTTNNGCCACCGCCGCCGCCACCGAGCGGCTGGGGTCGTTGTTGGAGTCCTGCATCGCCTGCTTGCCGGCGATCACCAGCTCCTCGGCCTCCTTCTGGCCGATCTGCCCGCTGGAGGCCGTGGTGGGGGCGTTCACAGGACCGGGTCCGGGGGGGATGATGGCGTCGGCAGCCTGGATGGCGGGCCCGGCGGCGCAGATGCCGAGCAGTAGAGTCC
>PLEW01000128.1 GCA_003136555.1 Planctomycetota bacterium
CGTCCACGAGAAGGAGTCGTCCTCGATGCTCAGCGTGAAATGTTTACCCATCTTGTGCCGTCCAAGCGCTTTCTCGACGGCACGGGCAATCTCCACGTTCCCGCGTAATGGCTGCATCTCGCGCTTCACCCGCTCCTCGACCTCTTCAAGCCGCGCCTGCGTGACTGCCAGAAGTTCGAGTCGCTTGCGCGTCCGCTCCTGGGCCAGCAGTGGATTGCGACAGACGATGAGCCGCTCGTCGGGAAAGTCGGGGGAGAAGATCTCAGCCATGTTCAGCTTGTCGAAAACGCCGAGCTGGATCGCGCCCTGGTCGCGCAACTTCTTGATGTCGCTGTTGCGAAGAGCGGTGATCCACTCCATGTCCTCAACGTTCTGGAGATCGTCGCGGATGAGGGCGCTGGTGATCATTCCCCGATCGCCAACCATGATGACATTGGTGAGACCGAATTTCGCCCGCACCTTCGCCACTTGCGCCGTGAATGACGTCGGGTCGCTGGTATTTCCCGGGAATACCTCCACTGAGACCGGGCAGCCCTCTCGTGTGCACAACAAACCGACCACTACCTGGAGCAATCCCGACTTTCCATCACGGGAATGGCCAAATTTCGCGAGCGGGCAGGAGTGACCCTCGAAATAGGTGGAGGTCAGATCGTAGAGTAGCAGCGAGCCATCGCGCAGATGCTGTTCGACAAGTCGCTTCTCGACGGCGTCCTGCCTGTCGAGGGCTGCATCCATCGCTTCGTAGAGATCGTCGGATGTCGTCGTCAGCGGCAATCCCAAGACCTGGGCCAACGACCAATGGGCGCTCGCATCGGACATTGCCCGGGCCATCGCCAATTTCGATTGGGGCTCCAGTATCCTGGCGGCGATGAGGGCGAGCACGCGCTTGCAGACATCCGGTTCGAGTCCGAGCAGTTCAGTGATGTGCAGTCGCGTCATTGCTCCCAGGGTGGCGACGACATGGCCGTGGGGGAGTGAGCGGGGAATGCTGAAACCATCGAAATCGCCGCGGCGAACGACATCAACCGGACCGTCAGATTTAAGTACGGCGCGCAGTGCGTCGACTTTATCCATTGGCCAATCGGATAGATTCGCAACGGTGCGCTTGGTGATTTTCCCACCGGCGCGGGACGATTCGCGCAGGAGAACTGCGGGAGGCGAATTGCGGTTGGGAACCACATCAATGTACATGGGCGTAGTATTCTACGCACTACACGAAATCAAGAGCATTTATCCGCATTTACATGGGTACATATTAACCCACGAATTGAGTGCCTTCAGTGGGTTACGGCTTTTCCTGGAGTAACTTCGGACTAGCGCTGGGCGTGCGCGGTGCGGGGATACCGGCTCATTGCCGTTCCCAGGCGAAGGCCCGGGTCAGCGCCACAGAGGGCAGTCTGAGCGCCAGCATGACCAGTCGATCGAAGCCCACCGCGACCCCGGCGCAGTCAGGCAGCCCGGCGCGCATCGCTTCTGCGAAGCGCTGATCATGGAGCTCGCCGCCACTACGGCTGCGCAGCTCCGCCTCCAGGCGCGACGCGAGCTCTGCCGCATCGGTGAGCTCATGGTAGCCGTTCGCCAATTCGATGCCATCGCGATAGACCTCGAAGCGGGCGGCCACCTGCAGCCCGTCTTCGCCGGTGCGCAGCCGCGCCTGCGCAGAGGCCTCGGCGGGATAGTCGACCAGCGCCGTCCAGCGTCCGATTCCCAGATGCGGCTCGACGCGGGCTACCTGCACCAGGTCGAGGGCGGCACGGCGGTCGCCGGCGACAATCGCGGCATCATCGCCGATGACCCGGGCGAGCGTCTGGTCATCGACCGAGTGCGGATCGATGCCGGCATGGCGGCGGAAGGCTTCGCGCCAGCTGAGCACCTCGAGTTGAGCGGGAGCCCCGGTCAGAGAGGCGAACAGGGCGACGACCTCGTCGAGCAGGCGGGTGTCGTCCCAGCCGAGGCGGTACCACTCGAGCATGCGGAATTCCGGCGAATGCAGTCGCCCGAGCTCCTGGCTCCTGAAGGCTGGCGCGAGCGTCCAGACATCACCGCTGCCGGCGGCCAGCAGGCGCTTGAGCGGGTGCTCGGGGCTGGTGGGCAGGAAGCGTGGGCCACCGGGCAGTTCGAGGCGGAACGGCAGCACGCCGCTGTCGAGGTTGGCGCCCCCCTGCAGCACCGGGGTATCGACCTCGAGCACTCCGCGATCAGCGAAGAATCGGCGGGTGCGCTCGACCAGCTCGGCGCGCTGACGCAGCGCCTCGCGGGTGGCGCTCGGCCGCCACGCCTCTCCGTGAGGTCCAGGTGCCTCGCTCATCGCGGACCCCGGCATGCGCCTGGTGGGGCTACTTGAGCACCCGACCCGAATATTCGCGGGTCTGGGTGTTGACCGTGATCTTGTCGCCGATGGCGACGAAGATCGGCACCGGCACGGTCGCGCCGGTGCCCTTGAGCTTGGCCGGCTTCATCACCCGGCTCTGGGTATCTCCCTTGACCGCCGGCTCGGTGTAGTCGACCTCCATGGTCACGGTGTTGGGCAGGCGCAGCGAGATCGGCTCGCTGTTCCACAGGGTCACCCAGACATCCATGTTCTCGAGCAGGAAATCCTTGTCGTCGCCGACCGCCTTGGCCGGGATGGTCAGCTGCTCGAAGCTGGTCTTGTCCATGAAGACGTAGCCGCTGCCATCGAAATACATGTACTGCATCTCGGTGTCGGTCACGTCCGCGCCCTCGACCTTCTCGCCGCCACGCAGGGTCTTCTCCAGGGTGTAGCGGGTCAGCAGGTTCTGCACCCGCATCTTGTAGAACGCATTGCCCTTGCCGGGCTTGACGTAATTGACCTCGAGGACCAGCCACGGGGCGTTGTCGAAGATGAGCTTGGTGCCTTTGCTGACTTCGCCGATGTTGATCGCAGGCATGTTGGTCCTTTCCGAGGGGGGTCCTGTCCGCTACGACCGGAGCCATGATTCGACCCAGGCCGGCGCTCGCGGGCGACACCCTATCCGCATCCCTGGCCAGCGCCAGCAGGCTGGCGCTGGGGGGGATGCCGGCGGCGGAGCGACTCTGGACCCGCCTGCTGGCCGAAGCCGTGCGTGATCCCGGCGAACTGCTGCGTCTGCTCGAGCTGCCGGCGGATCTGCTCGCGCCAGCCCAATCATCCAGCCGCCTCTTCCCTCTGCTGGTGCCACGCGGCTTCATCGCCCTGATGCGGAAGGGTGATCCCGCCGATCCGCTCCTGCGTCAGGTGCTACCGCTCGCCGCCGAGGACGACCAGGTGGCTGGCTTCAGCGCCGATCCGCTCACTGAGCAGGCCTGCGGCCCGGCGCCGGGCCTGCTGCACAAGTACCGCGGACGTGCGCTGTTGGTCGCCACCGGCGCCTGCGCGGTGCACTGCCGCTACTGCTTCCGCCGCCACTTCCCCTACCAGGAGCTGCCGCGCGGCCGGCGATGGTGGACGGATGCGCTCGACTACATCGCCAGCGATGCGCAGATGCACGAGCTGATCCTCTCAGGCGGCGATCCCTTGACCCTGCCCGACGCCCAGCTCTCTGAGCTCGCTAGCGCCCTCGCCGGCATCCCGCATCTGCGCCGGCTGCGCGTGCATTCACGCCTCCCGGTGGTGCTGCCGGAGCGCATCGATGACGACTTCCTCGCCTGGTTCACCGGCGGGCGGCTGACCCCGGTCCTGGTGATCCATGCCAACCATGCCCGGGAGATCAGCCCCCAGGTCGCCGCCGCCATCGCCCGGGTGAGGGCCGCAGGCGCCACCGTGCTCAACCAGTCGGTCCTGCTGGCAGGGGTCAATGACGAGGTGGAGGTCCTGGGCGAACTGTCCGAGCGGCTCTTCCAGGCCGGGGCGCTGCCCTATTACCTGCACGCCCTCGATCGCGTGCAGGGGGCTGCCCATTTCCTGGTCGAGGACGAGCGTGCGCGCAGGCTGCACCAGGGGCTCAGCGCCCGCCTGCCTGGCTACCTGGTCCCGCGCCTGGTGCGCGAGGAACCCGGGATGGCAGGCAAAATGCCCCTGTAAGTGTGCTGTTTAGCTGTCCTGACCGGTGCTGGTCGCGCTTGCGCGCTGGGTGACCGGGGGCATAGTCATGGATTATCTGCCCACCTCGGGAGCGGGACATGTCCTCGGCACTGGTTCGGCGTTGTGCGGTCCTGGCCTGCCTGTTCGCGGGCATCGCCCAGCTGGCAGCAGCGGATGGCGCCTGGGACATGCGCTGGCGGGTCTTCTGCGATTATCAGAGCGGCATCTCGTTCCGCTACCCCTACGGCTACCAGGTGCCCGACCAGTACAAGGCGGAGATGATCCACGCCGAGGCGGAGGGGATGACCCGTGGCGTGATCAGGGAGGTGGAGATCGATGGCAAGAAGGTGCGCGTGCTGGTCTCAAGCCAGCCGCAGCGCAGCGGACCTGACGTCCGCGCCTTCAGCACCCTCGCCAACGCCCTGCCGCCCGGTACGCCGACCGATCTCGCCGCGATCGGCAATCAGCTCACTGGCTGCAGCCTGGCCTGGAAGGCCTTCGACTACTACCAGAAGTCGGCATCCCGCCCGCAGAGCTCGCCCACCTGGGCCCCCAAGGATCTGCAGGCGATGGTCGGCGATTCGCCGAAGGCCTGCGGATTCATCGTCAAGCAGGGCGAGCGCTATTCCGGGCTGGTCTTGACAGGCTCGATCGAGAGCGGGGACAACCAGGCGATCATCGACAGCTTCGAGGTGATGGCGGGCGGTGGCAAGTCCAGGCAGCCGTTCCAGACCTGGCGCGAGGCCCAGGGGCGTGCGGGCAAGGTCATGACCGCCGACGGCAAGCCGGTATCGGCCTCCGGGCATTCATCGTCATCGGCCTGGAAGGATGGCTGGGACCTCGAGACCGCGCACTACCACATCACCACCCATGTCTCGCCCGTGCGCCTGATGCAGTACGGCACCTACCTGGAGGCGCTCTACCGCGCCTATTCCAACATCTACGAGCCGGACAGCGTACCGCCCTACAAGCTGGAGATCCATATCTTCAACACCCAGGAGGACTTCATGTCCGCCGCCGGCGCGCATGGCTTCCCGGTCGGCCAGACGGTGGGGGGGTTCTTCGTGCCCTCGCTGCTGTCGATCTTCGCCTATGAGGAGAGCAGCAAATGGGGCGGCGATTCGTTCTCGGTCGAGCACGTGCTCGCCCATGAGTGCTCGCACCAGTTCCTCCATGTCACCTGCAATGGCAGCGACCATGTGCCGACCTGGATCAACGAGGGCTTGGCGGTGTACTTCGAATCAGGCGTGTTCAGGAACGGGAACTTCATCATCCAGCCGCCGCGCGAGCGCATCAACCGCCTCAAGGAGATCTACGATCGCCTGCACCATCCGATCGCCCCGCTCGACGAGTACCTGGGCAATTACAGCCACATCTCGCCGGACATGTACGGCGAGGTCTATGCCATGACGACCTTCTGGCTGTTCGGCAGCTGCGACAACAACGACCCGGCGACCTGCAAGCACAAGAATTGCGGGCTGTCGCACTTCCGCGCATACTGGCAGGCGCTCAAGCGCCACGAGGACGGCACCAAGGCGTTCGATGAGACCTTCATGACCGATCTGATCAAGGCGCAGGGCAGCCGACAGGCGGCGCTGAGCGCCTGGGAAGCCGCCTATATGCATTACGTCAAGAGCGCCCTGAAATAGGGCACGGCCGCAAGGCCATCGGCAGACGCCGAATCGACCCGTCCGGCCGGTCGGGAGCGCGTGCCATCAGAGCAGCCGATTTCTGCGCTTTTACAGGGGAAACCGCAAATCCGGACGCTGGGCGGGCGGCTCCAGGCGGTTCGCCCAGCGGCTGGTGAAAATGGTATTTGACTGTGGCGGCGAGCCCACCATAGTGCGCCTCCCGCCGATGAACGGGGGTTGAAAAACCCCTGGGAAACGCCGGGAAAAACCGGGAAAACCCGGGTCTCCTTGACAACTCAGCA
>PLEW01000037.1 GCA_003136555.1 Planctomycetota bacterium
AGGGCACCGGCAACATGGAGCTGGTGCTCGATCGCCGGCTGGCCAACCGCCGGGTCTTCCCGGCGGTCGATTGCGCGCAATCGGGAACGCGCAAGGACGAGCTGCTGATCAAGAACGACGACGAGCTGCGCCGCGTCTGGGCGCTGCGCAAGTTCCTTGCCGAGCGCAATGGCGCGGACGCGATCGACTTCCTCAAGTCGAAGCTCAAGAACTCGAAGACCAATATCGAGTTCCTGCTCACCATCGACCCGGACAAGCTCAGCTCCTGGTAGCCTGCCCCGCCGCTGGCGTGCGGGTCGTCATGTCCACGCCAGCGGCTCCAGCGGCAGCCGCCGCCACTCCCGTGGCGGGATGCCGCGCCGAACTGCATCGGCGAGGTGCATCGCCCGGACGGCGCACCATAGGCGACATCATCCGGTCGGCGGTGACGTGGGGTTGACGCGGTTGCGCGACCAGGACTACTTGAAGCGGTAGCCGAGGCTCAGCGCCGCTGCCAGACCTTCGGTCTGGAACGAGGCATCATACTTGGTGCCATCGTGGGTCAGATCCATCTTGCCCTGGGACAGCATCCAGGAGGCGTTCAGGCCCACCTGCCAGCGATTGCTGAAGGTGTAGTACAATCCGGCGCGTATGCCGATCTCGACGTAGGTGCCCAGGCCGCTGCCGTAGTTGGTCATCGATACGCCCAGACCGCCGAACGGGGTGATCTCCAGCTGCGAACGGTCGAACAGGGTCCAGCCGATGCCGGGTTCGATGGTGAGGGCGATGGCGCGGTAGCTGATCGAGGGGTTGACCTGCGAGGCTTCGATCACGTAGTGATCGGTATGCAGTTCGAGACCGAAGAGGAATCCGCCATCCTCGTCCAGGTCGCTCCACGGCGTCATCCAGGTCAACCCGGTGCGCCCGGTCTTGTCCCAGTTGGTGGTCTTGTCGTAGTTGATGAGGGTGAAACCGCCGGATTTCGGCAGGACCGAGATGGTCGCCTTATCGGGCAGGAAGCCATAGCCCAAGCGCAGATCGTTGATGTAGACCACACCGCCGGGCTCGTAATCGCGGTCGGCATTGGTGTCCTGATCGGTGCCTGGCGCAGGGTTGGCGTTGGAGCCTGCGGACGGCCCGACGTCAACCGCGTGGGCAGCGCTGGCCAGGAGGAGCAAGGCCGCTGAGGCCATGGGGATGGGACGTGCGCAGGACGCGATGGTGATCATGTGGGCTTTCTAGGGGGGGTACCCTGTACCTCAAGGAAAACATGGGGTGCATGCAGACAGCCCGTAGCTCACGCCCGCACAGCAATTCCAGGCGCGGTGTGCGACTGCGACAATCCCTTCGCATCCTACCGTCCTCGGGTGTCTCAGACACGCAACCTGTCTACGGGTCGGGCGAGAGCCGCTCCGTCGGCACGATCTCCATCGCTTGCTGCAGGCTTTCCCAGCGCAGCTTGATCATCATGCCCGCCTTCGGCTGGATGTATTCGATGCGCAGCGGATAGCGCTTCCCGGCCTCGAATGCCACCGCGACCTGATGGTCACTCACCACGCTGGCGGCGGAGTCGTCGATCAGCACCTTGCCATCGATGAACAGTCGCACCCCGCTATCCGCTTCCAGGTGAAGCATATAGGTCTCGCTGAAGCGCGGCTGGATGGTCCCGCTCCAACGCACCGAGAAGTGCGAGGGGCTGATGTCCAGCGGCGGGGTCTCAAGTCCCGGGTCATAGCTCACCGTGGCATCGGTCCTTGTGAACATCAGCTTGCTCAACGAGGTGTCGGCGAAGTACTCGGTCTTGATGCCCGGACGGTGCTCGCCCTCGGCGTTCACCGTCACGTCGGCGATGATCGCGCGGGCCGCGAGCTCGACCCCCTCGGCTACGGTCGCGCACTGGCCGCCGGCGACCTCGATCATGGTGCGCTCGGCGCGGCGTGACAGTCCGACCAGTCCGTGCACCACTTCGAGCCGGGTGGCGGCACCGACGACATCCAGGATCAGCTTGGTGCCCAGCACCGTCGCCTGCGCCTGCGGGGTGAGGAACTGCATCGGATGACCAAGAGGCTGCTTGGCCACCTCGGCGGTCACCGAGCCGGAGGTCACCAGCACCCGCTTGCCCGGCACGCCGAGGGCGGCCCCCGGCGCCGCCTGGCCACCGACCAGGGTCACGGTCGTGCCCGGCGCGAGATCGAGGCGGGTGTCGTCGGCATAGCGCACGCTGGCATGGCTGCCGGTCACCACGCTGACCGCATCGCCAGGCAGCAGGGCCATGCCTGCGGCAGGTACCAGCTTGCTGTCGCCGCGCTGCAATACGACCCCCGGCTGCACCATGCTGAAGGCGGCGAAGGGCTCGGCCTTGGCCGCCTGCGAAGGCATGAGCAGGACGATGGCCAGGCAGGCGGCCAGGCCGACCAGGGGCAGCAGCACCATGGCCATGCGACGAGCCGGGCGGCGGCGGGGCAATGGTGGCACGCGCTGGCTCGGCCGGCGCCGGCGCAGGGGATCGTTGGCGGTGGGAGCGGCTGCTTCGGCGATCTCGCTGCCCGCGGTGATCTGCCGGGCGGCCTCGGCGAACAGCTGCCATTCCTGCAGCGTCTGGACGAACTGCGCACGTGCCTGCTGGTCGCTGGCGAGCACGCGCTTGAGCGCGGCAGCCTCGTCGGCGGTCAGGCGGTTGGACAGGTACTTCTCGAACAGCTCGTCGTTCACGGGCGGATCCCCTGCTGTTCGAGTCGCCGGGTCAAGCAGGTGCGCAGCTTCTCGCGCAGGCGCGACAGCATCAGGCGGATGGCATTGACGCTGCGGCCATGCTGATCTGCCAGCATCTCGCAGCTCTCCTGACGCCAGTAGAAGCCAGCCAGCAAGCTGAGCGAGAACTGGTTGAGGCGGGACATGCACTCGCGCAGCGACGCACTCATCTGTCGCTGCCGCTCTGCCGTGCCCTCATCGAGGTTCTCGGTCACCGATTGCTCGACCAGGTCGAGCAGTTCCTGGTCCGGCAAGGCGGTCTCGCGACCGCGGCTGCGGATCGCCTCGAGGGTCTTGAAATGCACGATCTGCCTGACCCACAGGAAGACCCCGGCATCCTCGCGCAGGTCCTGCCACTTGTTCATCACCACCAGGTAGGCCTCCTGGACCACATCCTCGGCCAGGGTCCAGCTCCTGAGCATGGCATAGGCATAGCCGATCAGGGCGTCGCGATACTGGAAGGCCGCTTTGACGACCTCATCGCGGCGCTGGAGATCGCCGGCTGCTGGAGCGCCTGGGACGATCGCAGGAGCCGTCGGATGGTGCTGGCTCGTCTCCACGGAAGCTCCCTGATCACAATGACGCGACATCCATCAGCATGTCAGGACGTCTGCCCCGGGGAAGATGCGACGGGGAATGACCGCGCACCGCGCTTGATGATACTCAATGAATTGCTGTGCAAGCACTTACGAATACCACCGTGGTCATCGCGGGTGGCCTCGTCAGGCGCGTGGCCAGGTGAGCAGGAAGGCGCTGCCGGTCGGCGAGGTCTCGCGCAGCACCAGATCCCCCTCCTGCCTGCGCTGGCAGCGGCGGGCCACCGTGGCGCCCAGCCCCAGGCCGCGCGTCTTGCCGGTAATGAAGGGTTCGAACAGGCGGTCGCGGATGACAGCGGAGACGCCGCAGCCGGTATCGCTGACGCAGATCTCGCCATCGCAGACCTCCAGATGCACGCTGCCGCCCTGGCTGCAGGCCTGGATGCCGTTGCGCACCACGTTCAGCAGCGCCTGGCGGCCCAGCTCGCTGTCGCCCATGGCCCGCCCTGCACCCGTCCAATCCAGGCTCACCCCGGCATTGACGGCATCTGCCTGCGACAATTCGCACACCATGCGCGCCAGCCAGGGCAGATCGATGGTCGAGCGGTCCGGTTCGCGCTCACGGCAATAGTACAGCAGATCGGTGACCAGATGCCCGAGGCGCTCGACTTCGCCGAGGATGATGTCGACGCATTCGGTATCGGCGGGATTGCTCACCACCTCACGCAGGAGCTCGGCGTTGGCGCTGATGCCGGCCAGTGGATTGCGGATCTCATGCGCCACCGTCGCCGCCATGCGGCCCATTTCCGCGAGCGGACGCAGGCGCGCCAGCTCCTCGAGCAGGTGCTCCGTGTCCCTGTCCCCCACCTGGGCGAGTTCGGTCATAGTCCCCTCGCTCGGTGACACGCTCACCGGCACGCAACTATACCTCACATTTCCCGTCCATGGGCGAACGAGTTCGCTCGAAGCGGGGGCGCACCTGCCGCTGCATCAGGTGGCTGCCGCCTCGCTCGCCTCGCCCTCGCCTGCCACCGATATCAAGTCCAGCTCACGCAGCTTGTTGTAGAGGGTCGTGCGGTTGATGCCCAGCAGCTCGGCCGCCTTGCTCTTCTGACCCCCGGTCTCGTCCAATGCGGCTCGGATCAGCAGCGCCTCGACGTCGGCCAGGTTGCGCTGCCCGGGTGGGATGATGAGCGCGCCCTTGGGCATGCTCAGGCCCGCCGGGACAGCGCTCGCGACGGCATCCTGCACCGGCGCAGCGGCGGGGACGGCCGGGCGCACCGCCGGCAGCACCTCATCCATGCACAAGTCGTTGGCGCTGATCTCCTCGGCCTCGCTGGTGATGACTGCGCGTTCGACGGCATTGGCGAGTTCACGCACATTCCCGGGCCAGGCGTATGCATGCATCGCAGCGCGGGCCGCCGCGGAGAAGGACAGTCCCGGCCGGCCGAGCTCGGGCGCGAGGCGCTTGAGCAGATGATCCGCCAGCGGCAGGATGTCATCGGGGCGGTCGCGCAGGCTGGGGACCTGTACCGGCACCACCCGCAGTCGATAGTAGAGATCCTGACGGAAGCGCCCGGCCACGACCTCGGCGCGCAGATCGCGATTGGTGGCGGCGACCACCCGGACATCGACATCGACATCCTGCAGCCCGCCGACCCGCCGGAAGCGCCGCTCCTGCAGTGCGCGCAAGAGCTTGGTCTGCAGCTGGATCGGCATCTCGCCGATCTCGTCGAGGAAGATCGTGCCGCCATCGGCTACCTCGAAGAGACCCGCCTTGCCCTTGGCATCGGCGCCGGTGAAGGCGCCCTTCTCATAGCCGAACAGCTCGGCCTCGAGCAGGTGCTCCGACAGCGCGGCGCAGTTGATGGCGATGAACTGCTTGTCGGCACGCGCCGAACGCTCATGGATCGCCCGCGCCACGAGCTCCTTGCCGACTCCGCTCTCGCCCTGGATCAGCACCGTGGTCGAGGGCACTCCGGCGACGCGCTTCACCAGAGCGATGACCCGCTTCATGCCGGCGCTATGGGCGACCAGCGACACGCGTCCGGTCGACTTCCCCGACAAGCGGGCGACCTGGCGGCCGAGGCGCTGCTTCTCGAGCAGCAGGCCGACCGTGCGGCGCAGGCGCTCGAGCTTGAACGGCTTCTCGATGAAATCCGAGATGCCCTGCTTGAGCGCATCGACCGCGAGATCGACGCTGCCGTGGCCGGTGAGCAGGACCACCGGGCAGTCCGGGTCGATGGCCCGGATCTTGGCCAGCAGCTCGAGGCCATCCCCGTCCGGCAGGCGCTGATCGAGGAGCACCAGATCGGGATAGGCATCGCGAACCAGCGCCAGGGCGGCGGCTCCGGTCTCGGCCTCCTTGACCACCAGATCGGGAAAGGCGCGGCTGATCGCATGACGGATCGACGGCTCGTCATCGACGACCAGGAGGGTTTCAGTCATGGCGGCCGCTCCGAGCCGCGCTCAGGGCACGGGCGAAAGTCGCATCCACCGTCATGGCGCCGGCGTCCGTCATGGCGTCGTCAACCGCCGCCGCAAGCGCCATGGGCGTTCCCCGTTGGCGGCAGCGGCCGGGCCGCGGCGCTGGCCGCTCGAACCCTCGGCAGCGCCGCTGGCGCAGCGCACCCGGGACCGACCAGCGACGACCAGGACGTCTCTTCCCATCTTCCCCTCCACTGCGCATCTGCACCGAGAGATTGGTACCTCTCAAACGCTCGAGCCGCAATAGGGGATATCAGCGGCGCTTATCGCCTCCGGATGGCACCTGGGCCAAGCGCTCGGCGCGCGCCCCATCGGCGCCGTTGGTCAGCTTGACATCGCCTCGCAGGATCTGCGGCGCAGACACCGAGAGTCGCGTCCAGGTCCAGGCGGGATCCCTCAGGCCGCTCCACTGCATGCCGATGGTGCTCGCATGCAGGGTCAGCCCGTCGATCGCACTGACGCTGGCGGCATCGCTGTGCATGCCGACCTCGACCTCGTCGATCTGGACGTCGCGCAGCACGCATGCGACCCCGGGGGCGAGGTCGAGGCCGACCGCCGGCAGGGCGCCCGCCTCGCTGCGCTCACCGCTGATCTGGACGGCATCGAGCTCCAGGCTGCCAGAGGACACTTGCACCAGCGCGGCATCGGCGTGCCCGCGCTCCCGGCCGCTGATGCGGCAGCGATGCAGTTCGCAGCGCCCCTCATGGATGCTCAGCGCGCTGCACCCGTGCAGTTGGCTGTCCTCCATCAGGAGATGGCCATGCACATCGATCTGCACCCCCCCCTGGGCATCCACCCCCGTGCAGCTGACCTCGGCGCCGCTGACCGCCAGCGCCCCCGGGAGCTGGAGGTCCTGGAGGGTCGCACGCGAGCCGGGCATCGCCTCGATGCTCACCGCTCCTGTTCCGACCAGTTCCACGCCGGAGAGGCGGAAGTCCCGCAGACCCGGTTCGAGCTGGACGACCGCGACGTCGCCGGCATGGCTGTTGATGACCACCCGGACACCAGGGCCGGCGGCGCGGATGGTCATGCCGGTATGCGCGGCGCCGAAGCACCACGGACCGGAATACTCGCCAGGATCGAGCACCAGGTCCGCATGCGGCTTGCCCTGGAGGGCGACGAGCATGGCACCGAACGATGCCGGGGTGACGCGGTGCCCCGCCGGCTGGGCGATGAGCAGCAGCACGACCGGCGCGGCGAGCAGCGTCAGCAGGCCCATGAGGATGCCGATATGCCACATCCGCCGGCTCGGAGGCTGGACCGACGGATGCGCCTGGGCCTGGCTCGAGGACGATACCACCGATCGCGCTGGTGGCGATGCTGGCGCTGCGGTGGTGATCTCGATGACCTTGGGCGGCGGATCGCGTACCTGGTTGGCCTGCTGCGCCTGGGCGTAGGCAGCCTCCTGCTGCGCGACCATCTCGGGCGCGATCAGCTTGACCGCCGCCTGCATCTCGCTCCAGTCCGCGATGCGGTGCTTGCGGTTGCGCTCGACCATCTTGCCCAGCAGCTTGATCATCCCCGGGCTGGTGCCGAGGGTGCGCAGCGGCGACAGATCGACGGCCTCGGTGACCTGCTTGTACATGATCACCGTCGAGCTCTTGCCGCTGTGCATGGTCTTGGCCAGCACGGCATGGAATACCGAGGCGCCGAGGCTGTAGATGTCAGCGCGCTGATCGAGGTCGCGATCGCCCGAGGCCTGCTCGGGAGCCATGTAATGCGGGGTGCCGAGCGCCATGTTGGTGGCCGTCAGCTTGCCCTTGCTCTCCTGATCGTCGTCGGGTTGCTGCCAGACCTTGGCCAGGCCGAAGTCGCAGACTTTGGCGCAGAACGGCTCCGCCAGGCCGGGGCGGGCGGGCGCGAGCATCAGGTTGCCGGGCTTGATGTCCCGATGCAGCACCCCGTGGCTCCAGGCATATCCCAGGGCGCTGGCGATCTGCCAGATCATCACCAGGGCATCGGCCTCGCTCATCTTGCCGGTCTCATGGATGTACTGCTTGAGGCTCGGCCCCTTGACCAGCTCCATGATCAGGTAGCGCTGCTCCTCCATCTCGCCGGCGCTCAGCGAGCGCGTGATGTGCGGATGGACCAGCCTGAGTCCGGCACGCGCTTCGCGCTGGAAGCGCCGGGCGTGCTCCGGATTGCTGCTGATCTTGGATGAGAGCAGCTTCACCGCCGCCTCGTCGCCGGCGGCATTGCGCGCCCTGAAGACATCGCCCATCCCGCCGCTGCCGATGCGCCCCTGCAGCACGTAGCCATCGACTTCGAGGGCGCGGATGGAGGAGGAGCTGATGTGCTTGCGCAGGTTGCGCGCCTGCGCATCGCTGACATAGCCGCGATCGAGCAGCAGGAACCAGACGCTGCGATCGATGCCGCGATCAGCCAAATCCTGCTGCTCGCGCGTGATCTCCTCTACTTGCTGAGGGGTCACGAATCGATTCATCAGCGCCAGTTGCACCATCCGCCGGTCTTCCATCGCTGGCAAGTGTACCTCACGATGGGGGGCGGATGCAAGCTATGCCATCACACGGACCTCTTCGGTCACCCCGCGCCCGCACCGCGAACGCCCAATCCGCCCCCAAGAGATGGTCCGGAACAATGGCATAACCGATTATCGCGAACGGGGATGAAACTTCCTGTGAAGCTCGACCAGACGCTCGGCGGCGACGTGGGTATAGCGCTGGGTGGTAGTGATGTTGACGTGGCCGAGCAGCTCCTGGACTGCACGCATATCGGCGCCGTGCTCGAGCAGATGGGTGGCGAAGCTATGGCGCAGCAGATGCGGATAGACGCGTTTGCTCAATCCGGCCACCACCCCGGCGGCATGCACCATTCGCCAAAGCGCGAGGCGGCTGAACGGACGGCCACGGGCGCTCAGCAGCAAGCGCTCCTGGCGGCCCTGCGGATCCAGCAGCGGACGCAGGTCGGCCAGGTAGCGCGCCAGGCAGGCGCGCGCACGCGACCCCAGGGGTACGACCCGCTGCTTGCTGCCCTTGCCGTGCAGATGCACCAGGCGGCCACCCTCGCGCACATCGCCCAGCCCGATTCCCGCCACCTCGCTGGCCCGTCCGCCGCAGGCATAGAGCAGCTCGAGCGCCAAGGTGTCGCGCAGCCGCAGCGGGCCATCGGGAGCGGACCGCAGCAGGCTCGACACCTCGTCGACCGAGAGCACCTCGGGCAGGCGGTTCCACAGCGCCGGCATCTGCGCCAGCTGGATGCGGTCGCGCGGCAGGATCTTCTCCGCGACCAGGAAGCGGGTGTACATCCGCAGCGTGACCAGCAGCCGGACCAGGGTCGAGGCCGACTGCCGGCGCTCGTCGCGCAGCCAGGCGAGCAGGCGCGCCACCTCGTCAGGGCCGCAATCCTCCAGCGACAGCCCGAGGGCCGAGAAGGCGCCAGCGATCTTGCCCAGGTCATTGGCATAGGCGGCCCGGGTGTTGGCCGAGAGCCCGAGATCGAGGCGGCAGGAATCGAGGAAGGCACGCTGATGGTCGAGCACCCCAGCGATGTAGCGCGCGGGAGCGCCGGCACAAACCGCGACGGCGCTTGGTTTGCACCGATGCACGGCTACGCTGTGGGCGCGACCACGGCGCGGATGCGCTGCTCCCAGGACCCTGCCATGCCGCGCCCACCACGTGATCGCAAGCCCCCTGCCGGCAAGCCGCACCGCGGCAGGCCGGCCCACGACGGGGGGCGCCCCCCCCGGCCTGAGCCGGGCCATCGCGGCGCCGCCCGCAAGGGCGCACCATCGCGCTCGGCGACCCGAGCCGATGGCCGTCCTGGGCGTCCGGCGCATCAGCCGCATCAGTCACGCGAGGCGCGCCCGCCGTTCGCGCGGCATCCCGAGCGGGACGGCGGTGGAGGCTCTCGCCAGGGCCGGGACGCCCATGCCCCCGGCCGCAGCGATCGGCGCCCGTCCCACCCTGGGCGCACACGCGCTCCAGAGGCCGAGAGGAATGGCCGTCGCGACCGGCGCGGCGGGCAGGCACCTTTTGCCGATCGCGCACCCGATCTGGGCGCGGTCTGGTATCCGGGGCCCAATGCCCGCGAGGTGCGTGCTGAGGCCGGTCAGGACCTAGCGCACTTCCTGGTCAATCTCTGCAAGCAGAAGATCTCGGTACGGGCGGCGCGCCGCTATCTCGAGGAAGGCTGCTGCCGCATCGATGGCCGGGTCGAGACCTTCGGCAGCCGCGAGCTCAAGCGCGGCGAAGTGGTCGAGTTCGCCATCCCCGAATCGCATGAGCACCTCTTCGACCCCCGGCGTGTGCTCTACGACCAGGCCGGCGTGCTCGCCTACGATAAGCCCGCCTGGCTCGCCGTCACGCCGACCGATGGGCCCAAGAGCTGGAGCCTGCTGGATATCCTGCGCGGCCAATTCCCGGAACTGCAGCCCGTGCACCGCCTGGATGCCGACACCTCGGGCATCGTGCTCTTCGCCAGGACCACCGACATCGCCCAGCGCCTCGAAGCGCTCTTCCGCGAGCATGCGGTCAAGAAGACCTACCTCGCCCTCGTCCGCGGGCATCCGCGCGAGATCGGCCTGCACCGCAGCTACCTGGTGAAGGTCGAGAGCCGCCGGGGATTCGAGAAATGGGCGAGCGGGCGCGGAGAGAATGCCCGTGAAGCGGTGACCGCCTGGACCGTGGAGGAGCGCCTCGGACGCTACGCCAGCCGCCTGCGCATCGAGCCGCAGACCGGGCGCACGCACCAGATCCGCATCCACCTGGCCGAGGGCGGCCATCCCCTGCTGGGCGAGAAGGTCTACGTCCGCGGCTGGAAAGGCACGCCGATCGAGGCCCCGCGCCTGATGCTGCACGCCGCGGAGCTCGGGTTCATCCATCCCGCCACGCAGCGTGAGGTGCGCTGGACGCTGCCCATGCCGGCAGACATCGAAGGAGTCCTTGCCCGGCTTCGCGAGCCCTAGGCAAGGGGCGGAGGGGCCGGGATCGAGCCCGAGGCGTCGACGGCGTTCTCGTCGCCGATGGCGCGCTTGAACGACGACAGCAGCATGACCATCGCGACGCCCGTGGCCAGCGAGATCCCGGCCTGCGTCGCGAAGAACGCCGAGCTTCCCATGGTCTCCTTGAATGTGGCCAGGACCCCCGACAGGTAGTCGCCGAAGAAGCTCGAGAGGAACCACATCCCCATCATCATCGAGACGATGCGCACCGGGGAGATCTTGGTCACGAGCGAGAGGCCGACGGGCGACAGGTAGATCTCGCCGAGCGTCAGCAGAAACGAGCACCCGACGAGCCAGCCGAAGCTCGCCTTCTGCCCCCCGTCGACGATGCGCCCGGCGCCGATCATGACGAGGAACGAGATGCCGAGGAGAAAGCAGCCGATGGCCATCTTGGCGACGCCGAAGTCGAGGATCTTCACGACGTCGGCCTCCTCGTCGGGCTCGCGCGCCAGGAAGATGTTGTCCGGCTTGATGTCCCGGTGGACGA
>PLEW01000204.1 GCA_003136555.1 Planctomycetota bacterium
GGCTCGGCGATCACCTGGAAGTATCCCAGCTGCATCCTCATCGGCGACGACTCGGTGGGCGAGTTCTACTCGGTGGCGCTGACCAACGGCCACATGCAGGCCGATACCGGCACCAAGATGGTGCATATCGGCGCCAACACCCGCTCGACCATCATCTCCAAGGGCATCGCCGCCGATGTGTCTTCGAACGTCTACCGCGGGCTGGTCAAGGTCTTCCCCAAGGCCGAGGGTGCGCGCAACTACACCCAGTGCGACAGCATGCTGGTGGGCAAGCGCTGCACCGCGCACACCTACCCCTACATCGACGTGCAGAATCCCAGCGCCCAGGTCGAGCACGAGGCCTCGACCTCGAAGATCAGCGAGGAGCAGCTGTTCTATTTCCGCAGCCGGGGCATCAATGCCGAGGAGGCCATCGCCGCCATCGTCAGCGGCTTCTGCAAGGACGTGCTCGCGGTCCTGCCGCTGGAGTTCGCCGCAGAGGCGCACAAGCTCCTGACCCTCAAGCTCGAACATTCGGTGGGCTGATCCTGGCTCCCACCCTGGCACCCCCTACCGCCGGAGAGCCCACCACGGGCTGCCGGCATGCCCCCGCGCCCGATCCAGGCACCCGGCCGTGCCTCCCGGCCGGCTGGCGCACGCGCGCAACGATGCGCCCTCGGAAGACTCCATGCTGACCATCACCGACCTCACCGTCACCGTCAACGACCTGCCGATCATCAAGGGCCTGTCCCTCGAGGTGAAGCCGGGCGAGGTGCATGCCATCATGGGCCCCAACGGCTCGGGCAAGAGCACCCTGACCAAGGTCCTGGCCGGCCATCCGGCCTACACCGTCGCCGCCGGGCGCATGGTCTTCCAGGGCCGCGACCTCGCCGAGGTCAAGACCGAAGAACGCGCCACCAGCGGCATCTTCATCGGCTTCCAGTATCCGGTCGAGGTCCCGGGGGTGAACAATGCCGAATTCCTGCGCATGGCGCTCAATGCCAAGCGCCGGGCGCATGGGCAGAGCGACATCACCGCCGCGGATTTCGCCCCCATCCTGCGTGCCCGGCTGAAGAGCCTGGAGATGGATGACAGCCTCAACGAGCGCCAGCTCAATGTCGGCTTCTCCGGCGGGCAGAAGAAGCGCAACGAGATCCTGCAGATGATCGTGCTCGAGCCGAGCCTGGCGGTCCTCGACGAGACCGACTCCGGTCTCGACATCGATGCGCTGCGGGTGGTGGCCTCCGGCATCAACACCTACCGCCGCGCCGACCGCGCGATCATCCTGATCACCCACTACCAGCGCCTGCTCGAGCTGGTGCAGCCGGATGCGGTGCATGTGCTGGTCAGGGGCCGCATCGTCAAGAGCGGCGGACCGGCGCTCGCCACCGAGCTGGAGGCGAGCGGATACGACGAGCTGCTCAAGGCCGCGCAGCCGTGACCACCACCATCGCCGATGCCTTCCAGCAGCTTCGCGACGCCGCCCAGGCGCGCGCCGACGCGCTGCCGCTGCCGAGTGCGGCCCTGGAGGACTGGCGCTATGTCGATGTGAAGGCCTTCTCCAGAGAGCTCTCGCCGGCGGTCGCCTATGCCGCCGCGGCGCTCGCCGGCCACCGCGCCGCCGGGCTGGCCTGTGCCGTGGTGGTGGACGGCCGCCTGGCCGAGACCCCCTCCGGACTGCCGCCCGGCACGCTCCAGGATCTCGGCGCGCTCACCGAGCAGGCGGCCGCGGCGCTGATCGAGGGCTGGTCGCGGGAGCTCGGCCGCTGCGCCGATGCCAGCGCCTGCTGGAGCCTGGCCGACGGCCGCGGCGGGGCGCGCATCAGCGCCAGCCGAGCCGGCGGTGGAGCGCCCACCACCCTGCACCTGCTGCTGGTGTCCACCGGCGGCAGGTCCGGCTGCCGCCTGGCCATCGAGGTCGGCGCGGATGCCCAGCTCGATCTGGTGATCAGCCATCTCGATCTCGCCGCCGCGCGCTCGAGCGTGGGCATCGAGGCGGTGGTCCATGATCGCGGCCGGCTGCGCGTCGACGAGCTGCAGTACAGCTGCGGCGACCAGGCCACCGCCCTGCTGCTGAGCCATGCCACGCTGCACCTGCACGAGCGTGCGCAAGCCAGCTGGGTGGCCTGCCATCAGGGCGGGGCGCTGGTGCGCACCGCCATCCACGCCCACCTGCACGGAGACGGGGCCGCCTTCGACCTCGGCTTCCTCAGCGTGCTCTCCGGCAGCCGCCAGGACCACCTGCTCACCCGCGTCCACCACCATGTCGGGGGCACCACCTCGACCCAGCTGGTCAAGACCATCGCCGATGGCCGGGCGCAGGCGAGCTTCGACGGCCTGATCGCCATCGACGCGCATACCGATGGCGCGAGCGCGCGCCAGCACCACCACAACCTGCTGCTCTCGCCGGGTGCCCGCGTCGACACCAGGCCGCAGCTCGACATCGCCGCCGACGATGTGCAGGCGGCGCACGGCGCCACCGTGGGCCGGCCTAACCCGGATGAGCTGTTCTACCTGCGCAGCCGGGGCATCGCCGCCGTTGAGGCGCTCGCCATGCTGCGCCGCGGCTTCGCCCGCGAGCCGGTGCTGATGCTGGCGCATCCTGCGGTGCGAATGCTGGCGGAGCGCGCCCTGCTCGGCAGCCTGGCGGGGGCATGATGCCGCGCACCTGCCAGCACCGGCCCTGCCTGACCGCCCTGCGCAGAGGAGCCCGGCGATGAGCATCGATCCCGAGAACCTGGCCCGCGAGTTCCCCGGCCTGGCCGGCACCGCCAACGGCAAGCCGTTCATCTACCTCGACAGCGCCGCCACGGCGCAGAAGCACATCTCGGTGATCGAGCGCATGGATCAGGTGCTGCGCCACGAGTACGGCACCGTGCACCGCGGGCTCTATGCCCGCAGCGTGCAGTCGACCCAGGCCTATGAGCAGGCGCGCATCAGCGTCGCGCGCTTCCTCAATGCCGCCTCGGAGCGCGAGGTGGTGTTCACCATGGGCTGCACCGATGCCATCAACCTGGTCGCCTGGAGCTGGGGGCGCGCCAATCTCAGGCGCGGTGACCGGGTGCTGGTGACCGGCATGGAGCACCACGCCGACATCGTGCCCTGGCAGATCACCGCCGAGCTGACCGGCGCCGAGCTGGTGAGCGTGCCGCTCCTGGATGACGGCAGCCTCGACCTGGAGGCCTACGACCGCCTGCTCGACCCCCGGGTCAAGCTGGTCGGCTGCGTGCACATCGCCAACTCCCTCGGCACCATCAACCCGGTCAAGCAGCTGTGCGCAAAGGCCCACCGCAACGGTTCGCTGTTCCTCCTCGATGCCGCGCAGTCGGCCCCGCACCTGCCTCTTGACGTGCGCGACCTCGACTGCGACTTCCTCGCCTTCTCGGGCCATAAGCTCTACGGCCCAACCGGCATCGGAGTGCTCTACGTCAAGCTCGCGATCAGCGAGGGCATGCCGCCCTGGCGCGGCGGCGGGGAGATGATCAACAAGGTCACCTTCGCCGGCACCACCTTCGCCGAGCCGCCGGCGCGCTTCGAGGCCGGCACCCCGCCGATCGTGGAGGCGATCGGCCTGGGCGTGGCCTGCGACTGGCTGCGCGGCCTGGGGATGGCCGACGTCCATGCCGCCGAGAAGCGGCTGTACGCCTACGCCGAAGAGCAGCTCGCCGGCATCCCGGGGCTGGTGCGCATCGGCACCGCGGCCGAGCGCAGCACGGTCCTGGCCTTCACCATGCGCGATGCCCATCCGGCCGACATCGCCAACATCCTCGATCTCGAGGGCATCGCCATCCGCGCCGGCCATCATTGCGCGCAGCCGGTGATGGCCCGCTTCGGCGTCAGCGCCACCGCGCGCGCCAGCCTGGGGATCTATACCACCCGCGCTGACATCGACTGCCTGGCCTCCGGGCTGCGCAAGGTGGTGGAGGTCTTCAGCTGATCCCGGTCCGCTGGCCGCACCGCCAGGCAGCAGCTGGCCGCACGGCCCGGCAGAAGCTGGTCCCTCTGCTCAGGGGGTGCTCGCCGGCATGACGATGCTGCCGCTCGGCCGGGGATCGGCATTGACGGCGATCTCCGAGGCGATCCGCCGGCGCTGATCCTCGGAGATGGCGAGGCGGATGGCCTCCCAGTCGACCGCCTGGCCCTTCTCCAGCGCGGCGCGCGCATAGGGGATCGCCTCGTCGTCGTCGGCGACGGCTGCCAGGTGGTCGAGGGCCTTGAGCGCATCGGCTTGGCGCTGCTCGAGCTGGAGCAGGCTGACGGCATGGCGATAGAAGCGGCTGGCCTGGCGCGGGTCATCGACCGCGGCGAACAGATCCGCCAGCTGCAGCACCATCTCGGCATTGCGCGGGTGGCTGACCACCAGGCGCTGCAGCAGCAGCACCGCCTTCTCGAACTCGGCATGCTCGAGCAGCTGGTTGAGCAGCTCCTGGCCATTGCTCAGCTCGCCGGCGTGATCGCCCATGCGGCGCAGCAGCTCGACCAGCTCGTTGCGTGCCTCGAAGCCGGGGGCGACACTGCGCGCCACCCGGCGGCGGGCGAAATCGAGGGCGACGCCATGATTGTTGGTGCGCACTGCGCAGCGCACCACATCGCGCAGGTAGCGGTCGAGATCGGGATCGCCGATGCGGTCGGCGACGTCGGCGAGCTCGACCCGCACCATCGTATCATCGGGCCGCAGGCGGCGCACCTGCACCAGGAGGTCGCGCGCATCGCCATAGCGTCCGGTACCGCGCGAGAGATCGACGGCCATGCGGTAGGCCGCCAGGGCGGCGACCGGATCGCCCTCGCGAGCCGCGACCTGCGCCTGGCGCACGCGCAGCGACAGCGAGGCGGGAACCTGCTCGATGCCGGTCTCGATGATGCTGCGCGCCTCCTTGAGCCCGCCGAGGGTCAACGCCGCATCGGCCGCGCGGCTCCAGGCCGACCCGGCCAGGCCCTCCTGGCGCAGCCGGGTGCGCACCTTGGCCAGGGAGATGAGGACGTCGACCTGGTTGCCCCCCAGCTCGACGATGCGCTCCAGCGTCCCCGCCAGCGCCCCGTCGTTGCCGGCCTTCTCCTGCGCCGCGGCGATGTGGCGCAGCTGCTGGGTCGCGCCATCGCGATCGCGCCGGCGCTCGTAGGCCTTGGCCAGCCAGTCGTGCGCCTGGGTATCGCCTGGGCTCAGCCGCGCGAGCAGTTCGTAGACCGCCACCAGCGCATCCTCATTGACCGCCGAGAGCGCGGGGTCCTGCTGCGACAGGTTGGTGCGCAGGATGGCGATCGCCTCGTCGTTGCGTCCCAGCCCGGCGAGCAGCTCGGCGCATTCGCGCGCGTACTCGCTGCGTCCCGGCAGGATGCCGAGCAGCTGCTTCCAGGCGTTCACCGCGCTCTCGTTGCGGCCGGCATACTGCGCCGAGTGCGCTGCGAGCTCGAGCTGCAGGGCGGCCTGCTCCTTATCGCCTTCGGCGATGGCGAGGTTGGCCAGCGCCAGCGAGGTGGTCACCGGATCGGCGCCGAACTCCTGGGCCTGGCGCACCGCCTTGGCGGCCTGGTCGTAGTCCTTGCGCGTCTCGTAGAGCTGGGCGAGCTCGAGCAGCACCCGCACCGACTCGTCCTTCTCGCCGACCTGGTTGTAGATGGTCAGCAGCTGGGCGAGCGCCGGCTCGCGGTTGCTGCCCAGGCGGAGGTTGTTGCGCAGGGCGATGACGGCGCTGCCGGTATCGCGCAGCTGCATGCCGGCGGTGAGGAAGTACTCGGCCGCCGCCTCGTTCTCGCCGAAGCGCTCGGCCAGCTCGCCGAGGTGGAGGTGGATGCGCGTATTGTCCACCCCCAGGCTGCTGGCGCGGCGGTAGAGGCCGAAGGCATCCCGATGACGGCCATGGGAATAGGCGTCATCGGCGTAGACCACCAGCTCGGCCGAGGTCGCCGGGCGGATGATGGCCTGGCGGCGCAGCAGGGCGAGGGCGGTGGTGGCGCGGAAGGGCGGCAGCAGCGAGCGGTCGAACAGGCTGCCGGCGATCAGCCCGTCACGCCAGCCGGCGAGGATGCGCGCGGCATCGGCCGGCAGGTCGTTCGGTGGCGCCTGCTTGGTGTCGAGCACCAGTACATCCCAGGCGTCGGGGATGTGCGCGGAGATGCTCTTCAGCTCGTCGAGCCGGCGCAGGCTCTCCAGCAGCAGCGAACCGGGATTGACCGATACCCCCAGGCTGGCCTGCAGGTCGGACCAGGGTTCGAGGCTGATCTCGGTGCTGAAGCTCAGGCGCGGTGAGGGCCAGCCGATGATCTCCGAGAAGCCCTCCTCGATGTAGCAGTCCAGCGCGTCTAGCAGGCCATCCTTGGTCGCCAGGTTGCGGCTCAGCACGATCTGGACCAGGTGCTCGCTGCGGAAGTTCTTGCCCAGGGCGGTCAGGCAGGCGGACAGCTGGTCCGGGGTCATCACCTCGGCCCATACCAGGGATTTGGCAAAGGTGGCCGGCTGGGGCCCATTGAGGGCGACGAGGTTGCCGCCCAGGAAGCGCAGGAAGCGCTCCTCCTTGCCCTGCCGTACCGTCATCACCCCATCACGTCGCTGCTGGGTGATCGACTGGACCAGGCCAGGGAGATCGACGAGGTTGACGCTGGACCGTTCGAATTTCGAGCTCATCGCTGTATCGTTGTAGCGCCTGATTCCAGCCGGGACAATCGCTTGTTTGCTGCTCCTGGAACCGTGATGCGCACGGATGCGACCGATAAGGGGCCCATATGCTAACCGTTTGCGGTCCTAGAGCCCCCCCGCCTGGGGCTCAAGGCACCCCCACCACCTCGCAGCGCCCACGCAACCCGCACAGGATGTCGTAGGGGATGGTGCCGGCCAGGGTGGCCATCTCGGCGATGCTGATGTGGCTGTCGCCCTGGCTGCCGAACAGCACCACCGCCTCGCCGGGCGACGGCGGCGCCGGCAGTTCGGTCAGGTCGACCACGCAGTAGTCCATCGTCACCCGTCCCAGCACCGGGCAACGCTGGCCCTGGACCAGGACCGAGGCGCGGTTCGACAGCGCGATGGGGAAGCCGTCGGCATAGCCCACCGGCACGATGCCGATCAGGCTGTCGCGCGACAGTATCCGGCTGCGATTGTAGCTGATCCCATGCCCGGCAGGCAGGCGCTTGGTCAGGCTGAGGCTGGAGACCCAGCGCACCGCCTGGACCACCCCGGGGTCGGGGCAGGTCGATGGCACAACACCAGTCAGCAGCAGGCCCACGCGCACGGCATGCGAGCGGCCGGCCGGCCGCAGCATCAGGGCCTCGGAGTTGGCATAGTGGATGCAGCAGTCCGCTGGCAGCGGCGGCAGGCGAGCGAGCAGGGCGTTGAAGATCTCCTCCTGCTCGGCGGCAAAGGCCGCATCGTCGGCTTGCGGGTAGTGGGTGGCGATGCCGCGCAGGCGCAGCGAGGGCAGGGCCAGAATCTGGCGGATGATCGCCTCGGCATCGCCGGGGGTGGCGCCGAAGCG
>PLEW01000164.1:0-192 GCA_003136555.1 Planctomycetota bacterium
GGCCGAGGCTCAGGAAGGGATAGAGCTCGGGATCGAGGCCATCATGGTCGAGCTTGTTGACCACCAGCACGACGCGTGCTCCCAGCGGCCGAAGCCGCGTGGCGATCTCGCGATCCTGATGCGTGACGCCGTCACGTCCATCGGTCAGGAAGATGATGCGGTCGGCGGTCCCGATGGCGCGCTCGACCTGGC
>PLEW01000164.1:220-5405 GCA_003136555.1 Planctomycetota bacterium
TTGAGCAGGCTCGACTTGCCGACGTTCGGACGGCCGACGATGGCGATGACGGGGAGCGGCATGGGCGATCCGGGTGACGTGGGCGCGGAATGATCGCGGTCGGTGGCGCAAGGGAATGGGCAAATGCCCGGGCCTTAGGGCACCACCGGTGGCGGCCTGCTTGGCGTGCCGGTCGCCGGGAGTGCGCTTACGGGGCCGTCTGCGCGTTTCATCAGCGCCAATGGCAGGGTGTAGCAGGGCAGCTGGTCGAGCAGCGACCACTGCGGCTTGGTCCCTGGTGGCCCGGCGACCTCCTGCATCGCCAACGCGGCGGCCAGGGCCTGGGCTGGCGGCAGGACCTGGGGATCGGTCAGCCAGGCCTCATGGGTGGCATCTGGCTTGCCGCTCAGCAGGCGGGTGAATGGGCCGAGCCCTTCGGGAAGATCGTCGGGCTTGCTCAGGGGGTTGCTCGAGGCTGAGGTGCTGCTGGATTCCGCCTGGCGATGCTGGATCAGCCGGTAGAGGGCGTAGGCGAGCGCATCACGCCGGTACCAGGGGATGGTACCGTCACCCTTGAGCTCCACATGCCGCGGATCCCAATCGAGCTCGGAGAGCGCCGTGGCAGGATCGCCGTAGCCGCGCAGCGCCAGCAGGGCGATTGCCAGTACCGCTTCGCGTGCCGGAACGGTCTGCGAGCGGGCGATGTCGAGGGCCTTCTGCTCGGTGGCGCGATGGAGCTCCTGCGAAGCGTTGGCGGGTGATGCCGCGAGGGCATCGAGGATGCGCGCCCGCATCATCACCGCCGCCACCGGCTCGAAGGCGGCGATCTGGATGAGGTGGTCGAGCGCCGGCCTGATCGGATTGCGTTCGTCGGGGCTGGCGGGGATGGGGCTGGCGAAGCTGGGCCCGCCCGGGTCGTTGCCGGCGAAGGCGCGCCAGCGGATGACCACCCAGTCGGGCGCCTCGATGGGGGTCGGACGCGGCCAGACCTGGTGCTCGACCGCGGCCGGGGCGGTAGCGAGGTCGCTGTCGAGCGCCGGCGGTCCGCGCAGGCACTCCGCCCCGTGGACCAGCAGTCGCAGCTGCCAGAGCCATACATCGTCGATCGCCGGCGACGCCATGCCGCCCGGGCGGTGCAGGGGGGTGCAGGCGGCCTCGGCCTTCGACGCCGCGAAGGTGAGGATGTCGAACCAGGAGCGCCGCCAGCGCAGCACCTCGTCGGGCGCACGGTATGGCGGGCGGGCGCAGACATTGGAGATGCGTGCCAGGACCTCGAGCAGCATGCCGAGGTTCTCCTGCACCGGTACGCTCTCGCCGAGGTCGACCAGCTGGCGGATGGCAGCGCTGGTCCGTGCCGGTGCGTCGGCATCCTGGCGTGCCAGGGCGAGATGGACCTCGCCCCAGGCGAGCCAATGCTGCAGCCGCAGGCGATCGGGATTGTCGGCTGGCAGTCTGCGCACCGCGGCCCCCGCCTGCTCGAGCGCAGTGACGACCTCGTTGGCCGCCTTCTCGGGATCCAGGCCGAGGGCGTAGCGCACATGCAGGATGGCGAGATCGGAGCGGTCGCGGTCATTGAGCAGGGAGCGCAGCTCATCCTTGCTCTCGATAGCGATGCCTGAGAGCGTGCGCGGATCGACCTCCAGGTGGTCGTCGAACAGGCTGAGCGTGCTGTCGGGCATCGGTCCGGCCGCGGACAGTCCGAAGGAGCTGGCGGGCGGCGTCGGCAGGGGATCGACACAGCTGAGCGCAGGCACGCCATCGACCAGCACATCGAGATGGTAGCCGTGGCGCGAGAACACCACCTGGCTGGGGAAGTGCTCCAGGCTGGCACTGCCGATCAGGGCCTGATCGCCGGAGCGGAACAGCTGCAGGCTCAAGCCGCTGGTCTGCCAATGCAGCTCATAGCCTTCGCCGGCCTTGGCGCCCTCGAACAGCAGCCACGCCGGTCCCGGCCGCCGCAGGGCAGCATCGACGCGCAGGTTCAAGCGCCAGGCAGCGCTCGACTTGTCCGCTTCGTTCACCGGCTGGTCGGAGGGCGACCAGGGCAGCATGATGCTGCCCTGGATGCCGGCGCGCAGCGGCACGTAGGAGCGCAGGGTGCTCTGGTGGCTGGTGCGCAGCGCTCCCAAGCAGAGGGCGAGCAGCAGTACCACCACGCAGGGCAGGACGTACTTCAACCAGAAGTTCGCGCGTGGGAGCATGGGCCGCTGCCCATGCTACGCCCGAGCTGATGATGGGCCAGAGGCAGGGAGCGGGACCCTCTGGCGCGCGTGCGCCCGCCTTCAGCCGAAGAGATCCTCCTTGTCGGTCGGCTGCGCCTCGATGCGCTCGCGCCGCGAGCCGTCCTCGACCTCGTCGGGATCGATCTCGCGTGCCGCCATCTCGAACTTCATCGTCGCGGGGAAGAAGTTCATCGCCGTCAGGCCGGTCGGGCCGAAGCGGTTCTTGGCCACGATGACCTTGATCCGGCGGCACTCGTCGGCTTTGCTGCCCTCGCCTTCGCGATGCATGAAGATCACCGCGTCGGCATCCTGCTCGATCGATCCCGAGCCGCGCAGGTCCGAGAGGCGCGGCTCGCGTGGCGCCGCGCCGTGGCCCTTCTCGCTGTCGCGGGACATCTGCGACAGCGCCATGACCGGAATGCGCAATTCGCGCGCCATGACCTTGAGCACACGGCTGATCTCGCTGACCTTCTCGTATTCGTTGGCATCGGACCTGGCGGAATTGAGCAGCTGCAGATAGTCGAGCACCACCAGCTTGAGCTGGCCGTTGGTCTCCAGCACCCGGCGCCTGACCACGCTGCGCAGCGTCTGCACGGTGAGGTCCGAGACGTCCATCAAGTCGAGCTGCCATCCCTTGAAGCTCTTCGCCGCCTCGGCCAGGCGTTCCATCTCATCGCTCTCCAGTGCACCGGTCTCGAGCTTGCGGAAGTCGATGTGCGCCGCAGCCGACAGCAGCTTCTTGACCAGGTCCTTGCGATCGACCTCGAGGCTGAAGAACAGCACGCCATGCGGATTGGTGTCGTGGCCGGCGATGTTGGAGACGATCTTTAGCGCCAGCGAGGTCTTGCCTACGCCAGGCCTGGCCGCCAGGATATAGAGCCCACCAGGACGCAGCGACATCAGCTTGTCGTCGACATCGGCGATGCCGGTCTTCACTCCGACCTCGGGGTTGTTGATGTGCGCCTGGATGTCGTCGAGGGTCTCGTCGACCGTCCCGGCGATGCCGTGGATGGTCGAGTTCTTGGTGAAGCGGCCGAGATCGAGGACGGCCTGGCCACCCTCATCGAGGAGCTTGGCGAAGGTGTCGGGGGTGCGGTAGGCCTTGTCGCACAGCAGCTGCAGCCGTGCGATCAAGCGCCGCTTGAGGTAGTAGTCCCACAGCAGGGCGACATTGCGTTCCAGTCCGGCGACGGGCGAGAAGGAGGCGGCCAGATCGGTGATCGCATTGAACCCGCCAATGGCGGCGAGTGCGCTGTCCTGGAAGCCGGCAGCTTCATCCTCGGGCCTGCGCTGGTAGAGCATGCGCAGCCGGGCGCGTCCGAGGCTATCGAGCTGCTCGCTGTCGAGCAGCAGCTGCTGCTGGTGCAGCCGCTCCAGCAGGGCGCGGAAATCGTAGCGGCTCAGCAGTTCCGAGACCGCCTGGGCATCGACCCGATGGCCCTGGTCGTCGAGCTCGAGGCAAGCCAGGTAGACGATGCGGTGGTCGCGCTGGAAGTAGGCGAGCGGATGCTCGATCTGTGCGCGTACCTTGTGCATCGCCAGGGCATGCCGGCCATCGAGGAGCACCGCCAGGATGGCGCGTTCGAGCTCATTGTTGTTCGGCAGCTCGCGCATGCCGGCGGCGCCCTCCTGGGCCCGCGGACGCGGGGCGCGCCGCGATTCCGCATTGAACGCTTCGACCATGTTCAGGAGCGCTCCCGTGGGAGGGGTTCAGCAGTCAGGAGAGACGGTCCAGGAGAGAGGCGGCAGCAGAGGGGATCGCAGAGCGCGGGTTGGCAGCCGGAACCTGTCGGGGCGGTGCGGCGGGCGTCATGCTGGAGGTGCGCACCTCATCACGCCATGGTGTGTTTTCGACCATTCGACCAGTTCTCCACAAGCCGGATCAGGTCCTGGGCGATGGTCACGGCCTGCCGGTCGGCGGGGACGATGGCGCTGGCGATCCGGCGATAGATCGCTTCCCGCTCAGCGAGCACGCGCGGCACCTCGTCGATGGCAGATGTCCCGGTCAGGCTCGGCCTGGTTGGCTGGTCCTGGCGCAGGCGCTGCTGCAGTACCGCCGCCGGGGCTTCGAGGTAGGCGATCACCCCGCCATGGGAGCGCAGCCAGGCGCGGTTCTCCTCGCGCAGGATGCAGCCGCCTCCGGTGGACACCACCTCGTTGCGCCCGCTCGCCAGGACCTCTGCGAGCACCAGCGACTCGAGATCGCGGAAGGCGGCTTCGCCCTGGGTGGTGAACAGCGAGGCGATGCTCTGTCCGGCGCGGCGTTCGATCTCAGCATCCACATCGACGAATGCCCAGCCCAACGCCTGCGCCACCAGGCGGCCAACCGTTGTCTTACCGCTGCCGCGGTAGCCGACGAGGGTAAGCCGCTGATGCATATGCCCAGGCTAGGGTCGGCGACGGTGCAGGAAGCGGTATTCGCCGGTACGCGAGCACCGCGCCCACCGCGGCCGGCCCTGTTCTCCTATTGCCTGGGACCGTGCAGGGGGGTAGAAGACAGCACCTTATGGCTCAGCTCCTGCAACCGAAGCAACAGCTGGCTGGCTACGAGATCCTCGAGCTGGTCGGCAAGGGCGGCATGGGTGAGGTCTACCGCGCNNGCATGGGCGAGGTCTATCGCGCGAGGCAGATCAGCATGGAGCGCATCGTCGCGCTCAAGATCCTGGCTCCGCGCCTGGCCAAACAGGACCCGAGCTTCGCCCGGCGCTTCGTCGAGGAAGCCAGGGCGGCCGGTCGGCTGAACAATCCCAACATCATCGCGGTTCATGACGTCGGCAAGGCGCCGATGCCCGGCGACCCGAGCAGCGAGCTCGACTACTTCTCGATGGAATTCGTCGATGGGGAGTCGGTCAAGGACGTCATCGAGCGCCAGGGTGCCTGTCCGCTCTCATTGGTAGGACAGGTCTTGCTCGGCATGAGCGAGGCCCTGGTCTATGCCGAAGCCCAGGGCATCGTGCATCGGGACATCAAGCCCGACAACATCA
>PLEW01000134.1 GCA_003136555.1 Planctomycetota bacterium
GCCTGGCCGCTGGCGCCCTTGACCAGGTTGTCCAGGGCGCTGGCGATGATCAGCGTGCTCCTGTCGGCGGTGGCGGCGATATCGATGAAGTTGGTTGCGGTGGTGTTCGCCACCTCGACGTCCTTCGGGGTGGCTCNNACGCCGAGAGCACCTGCTCCAGGGTCGCTCCCGGCGCCAGGGTGGCGGTGATGGTGGAATGGATGCCGCGGGTGATGGGGGCAAGGTGGGGGATGAAGCTGCAGTGCACCAGGGCGCCGCCAGCCTCGCTGAGCTCCTGGTCGATCTCGCCGCTGTGCTGATGGCTGGCGGCCTTGTAGCTGTGCAGGTTCTCGTTGACGGCGTAGAACAGGTTGTTGTTCGACTCGACCAGGCGCTTGCCCGCACCTGACAGACCGGAATAGCTGACCGCGACCAGCGGGGCCTGGAGCTCGATCAGCCGGGCAGCGAGCAGCGGGATCAGCGGCAGCAGCACCGAGGTCGCGAAGCAGCCGGGATTGCCCACCAGGGTCGCGCTCGCGATGCGATCCTTGTAGATCTCGCTCAGGCCATAGACCGCGCTGGGGAGGAGCTCCGGGCAGGCATGGTCGGCTCCATACCAGGTGGTGTAGTCGGCGATCCGGCGCAGGCGGAACTCGGCTCCGATATCGACCAACTTCATGCCGGAGGCGAGCAGGGCCGGGACCACCTTGGTGACCTCGGGGCTTTTCTTGGCCAGGAGCACCGCCGCAGCACCGCTGGCGCGCAGCGCCTCGACGGAATCCTCGGCCAGCACCAGGTCGGTCTCGCCGGTGAAGGCCGGGAGGGCATCGCTGAGGAGCTTGCCATGCAAGCGGTCGGAACCGGCATGGACGATGCGGAATCCGGGATGGCCGAGCAGGATGCGCAGGGCGATCTCGCCGGCATAGCCGGCCACACCGAGGATGGCGACGGGGATGGATTGGGTCATGGTGGCTCTGCTGCGATGCTCGTGGCGCACCGGGCTGGGGCAAGCGGACGCTGAGCGGATGCGCTGCCGGTGGCTGCCAGGGGGCGCAGCGCGCACTCCGCCGCCGTCACATGTACTTGCGGATGCGGTCGTCGAGCTGGGCCTGGTCGGCGGTGAAGGAGCCCAGAGCCGCCAGGTTCAGCAGGGTGTCGATCGCCAGCTCGCCGCTGGCGATGCGTNNATCTCGACCAGCACCTCGGGCGAGGAGGGCGGCTGGTCGTTGAGGCGCTTGGCCAGCAGGGTATCGGCATCGGTGATCGACCACAGCGTGCTCGCCCGCAGGCGCCGTTCATCGATACCGGGACCCCAGGTGACCTGGTAGTCCTCGCCCAGCTTCGATTGCCATTGGCCGGAGAGCTCCTTGACCGCTGCCGTCGCCACCGTGGTCGGCATGGTGTAGACATCGATTCCTGCCAGGTCCTGAACCTGGCTGGCACCACGCAGGCTGGCGGCGATGTGCTTGGTCGATCCAGCCCCCACCCGGGTGACGGTGCGCTGGCTGGCGAGCATCGCCTTCTCGCCGACGTTCTTGCCGTCGCCCAGGTGGTTGTCGGCGACGTACGCATTGAGGCGGCCAAGGAAGACGTTGACATAGGATGGGGCGGCGAAAGCAGTGGCCAAGTGGTTCTGGCGGGCGCTGAAGCCCAGGGTGAAATTCACCGGTATGCCCGCTCGCCGCAGTTCGCGCGTCGCGATCAGCCCTGCCGGGGTCAACGGTATCTTGACGATGAAATGCTCCGGGCAGATGGCGAAGTAGCGCTTGCCGTAGGCCACCGAGCGCGCCACATCATGGGCAAGATCGGTATGCAGTTCGACCGAGACCTTGCCGCCGAAGCGCTGGGCGAGACGCAGGCCATGGCGGGCGTTGAGGATGAAGCCGATCTCGATGATCCTGGTCTGCAGGTCGAGTCCCTGCAGCGCCGCGGCCGCCTGATGGATGAGCTCGTCGTAGATGCCCTTCTGGACCTCCTTGTTCAACAGCGTGTTGTTGGTGGTCAGGGCGCTGAATTCGCGCGTCCACAGCGGCGCGGCGGCGTCGATGTCGCCGGTATCCAGCCACAATTCGCTGCCGACGCGGGTCAGCCCGGCCCAGAACGGGCTCGAGGAGGGGGCGAGCCGGCCCTGCGCCAGGTCGATGTCCGCCTTCACGAAGGCGGCGATCTGGTCGGCGAGCTGGGTGCTTATGGCGGCGGCGGGCTGGGACATGGGGTCCTCGGTGGCGAAAGGGGCGTGGAAACGCTGGTGACGACGGGCCGGAGCGGTGGGAGGTCGCGGTATGGTAGCGGTCAACCAGGCGTGGTCGAGCGTCAAGGGGAGCGTCTCGCTACGCAGACGCTGTGGTGGTGCAGCGCTCGCGGCCGACCAAGCGCCCCTGGCCAGGCGCAGGCGCAACCTACCATGGTCGAGCATGACCCGTGTCGTGATCATCACCGGCGCCTCCTCCGGCATCGGCCAAGCGGCCGCGCTCGCGCTCGCGCCCAGCTCCCGCCTGCTGCTGGTCGCGCGCCGTGCCGATCGCCTGGCGGCGCTGCGCGACCAGGTCAGGGCCGCAGGTGGCCAGGCCGAGGCGTGCGCCTGCGATCTCAGCGCCGCCGGCGCCGGCGCGCCGATCATCGCGCGCGCGCTGGCGTGCTTCGGCGCCATCGATGCGCTGGTCAACAATGCCGGCTGCTATGAGACCGCAGCGGTCGATGCGCTCGACGAGGCGCATGCCGAGCGGCTCTGGCGCCTCAATGTCCTCTCGCCGATGCTCCTCGCCCGTGCCGCGATCCCCGTCCTGGCCCGCAGCCCGACAGCGACGATCATCACCGTCTCCTCGGTCGCCAGCGATGCGGCCTTCGCGGGCTCCGCGGTGTATGCCGGCAGCAAGGCCGCCATCGAGGCCTGGAGCCGTGTCGCCCGCGAGGAGCTGCGCGCCCAGGGCATCCGCGTCGGCGTGATCGTGCCCGGCGCCACCGCGACCGCGGTGTGGGGTGCGACCATGCCGGTTGCCCGCGAGCGCATGTGCCAGCCGGAGGATGTCGCGGCAGCGATCCGCTTCATGCTCGATGCACCGCCGAGCGCGAGCGTGGACCGCCTGGTGATCACGCCGCCGGGCGGACCGTTCTAGCGTCGCGGGGAGCCGCCGGCGATCGCCGGCACGATGTCGATCAGATCGCCATCCCTGATCGCGGTCGCCTGTCCATCGAGGAAGCGGATGTCCTCTTCGCCGACGAAGACATTGACGAAGCGCCGCAGCGTACCGCGCTCATCGCAGAGCTTGGCCTTGATGCCGGGATGGGCGGCATCGAGCTTGGCCAGCGCCTCATCGACGCTGGCGGCATCCACCGGGATGGTCTCCTTGCCAGCGGTGAACGTGCGCAGGACGCTGGGGATACGGACGGTGACGGCCATAGACAGGACTCCTCGGAGCCGGAAGCGGCGAAGCCGGAGGCGGCATGGTGGCAGCCCCAGCAGCATGGACAAGGGGCAAGCATGCCCTGCTTGCATGCCGCGTCGTCGCCTGCGAGCGCGGGCGGGCCAGCCTCGCAATCGCGTGGCAGGCGCGTAGCGTCGGGACCATGGACACCGATCCCGATCAGCTGATGGCCGTGGTCGTGGCGATGATCGGCGGAATTGCCGCGTTCTCAGCTCTGCTGCTGCTCGGCGGGTGGGTGGTGCGCATCCTCAGGCTGCCGCAGGATCTCCCCGACGGTCCGCGATTCGAGCCGCCGCCGCCGCCGGTTGCGGCGCTTGCCGAGCGTACGGCTGCACGGCTGCGCGCCGAGCGCCAGGCCGAGGTGCACGCGCTCTATGCGCGCATCCAGGAGCTCGTGCGCACCGCCCACGAGTGCCAGTTGCTCAGCCACCAGCTGCAGGACGAGGGCGTGGCTGCCGAGGTGATGGCGGCTCTGACCCGCCATGCCGCCGAGGCCGAGACCGCCTCCACCCAGCTGATGACGGCGATGGCCACCGCCAATGCCAGGCATGGCCAGCAGGGTCCGCCAGCAGGGCTCGACGAACTGCGCGGCGCCTGCGACAGCGCGGGCAAGGCCATCGATGCCGCCATCGCCGCGCAGCGCGCCATCCGCGCCCAGGTCCCGCTGCCGAGCGCGCCCACGCGGCGCTGGCTGCTGCTGCTGCTGGCCATCATGGTGCTGTGGCTGGTGGCGCTCATCACCATCATCCGCCACTAGCCATGCGCGCCTGCTCCGCACGACGTCAGGCCCCGCTTCCATCCAGCGCGCCCCTGCGCAGCCAGCCTGCGCCCCCGGCCCGCCGGCTGACCGCCATGCCCGCCGGGGATCGTCCACGCGAGAAGGCGCTCCTCAGCGGCATGGGCTCGTTGAGCGATGGTGAGCTGCTTGCGCTCCTGCTGCGTACCGGGGTCGGCGGCGAAGGGGTGCTCGAACTCTCCGAGCGCCTGCTCGCCGACCACGACGGCCTGCTCGGCCTGGCACGCCTTGATCTCGGCACCCTGATCCGCTCCCATGGTTTGGGATTGGCGAAGGCGAGCGAGATCAAGGCCGCCATCGAGATGGCCAGGCGCATCGCGCGCTCGGCCCACCGCCGCGAACGGCCGCGCCTGCGTACCGCCGAGGAGGTGGCCGAATACCTCTCCCTGAGCATGGTGGTGCTCGGCCACGAGGAGCTGTGGTGCCTGGCGCTGGATGCGCGCAGCCGCCTGATCGGCGAACCGCGCGTGGTCTCGACCGGCGACGTCGATGGCACCGATGCCGCTCCGCGGGCATTCTACCGCCTCGCGCTGATTGCCGGCGCCACCAGCTGCATCGCGGTGCACAACCATCCGACCGGGGATCCGTCGCCCTCGCCGCACGACCATACGGCGACCATGCGCCTGGTGGCCGCCGGGCGGCTGCTCGACCTGCCGCTCAACGATCATGTGGTGGTGGGCGATGCCGGGCGCTTCGTCAGCCTGCGCCGCGCGGCACCGGAGTGCTTCCGCTGAGGCGGGTGCTCAGCTCACCAGAAGGTCGGCTCGGTGCGCAGGCGCTCGATCCAGCGGAAGGTCCCGCCCATGTTGCGGTCGAAGCCCGAGCTGCGCGGGCCGTAGGCCCAGGAGTGGCTCGCATTCTGCGGCCACTGGGTGTAGTTGTCCTGCCAGCCCAGGGTGTGGTGCAGGTTCCAGTGGTAGGTGACATCGGTGACCGCCGCCGACCATTCGACCCGATACCACATGCGCATCTCGTGGTCGCTGAGATCCTGGAAGTAGCCGCTATCGCTGTTGAACAACGTGGCGAAGCCCTGGGCGCTGGCCTCGGAGTAGGAGCGGAACCCCATCGTCCCGCCGGCCCCGACGGTGATCAGGAAGGTCGCGGGACCTTCGCGCAGGACGCGGAACCAGGACTTGTTCATGGTCTGGGTGCGCGGAGTGGGATCGCCGTGGATGAAATCGCTCTGCGTCGCACCGTTGGCGCCATCGTCATAGAGCGTAGTGGAGATGGTCGGGGCCGCCGCCGGCGGGTTCGTCCCTGGCGCAAGCTGCACCCAGCCATTGCTGACCTGGGGCTGCGGGTCGGGATTGTGCAGGAAGGGGTAGAGATAGGTGGGATTCGAGGTCTGGTTGGGGTCAGTGAGGATGGGATTGTAGGCGGCGGTCAGCTGGGTCGCGCACGGCGGTCGCTGCCAGACGTACATCGGGCAGCGCACGATGCTGGTCGGCGCGGGCCAGAGCGGCCGCTGCGGCGAACCGGACGGGGCCCAGGTGACCGCCGGGACGTTGGTCCAGCACACCCGGCCCTCCTGGGTCTTCGGCCCGCTGCTGCCATCGCGGGTATCGATCCAGCCGAAGGTCTCCTCATGGACGGGGACGGTCGCGCTGCTGTTGGGGTCGCCCGGGAAGGCGTCGTTGGCATCGGTGGGATTGGCGCTGCCAGCCGCCTTGTAGGTATCCCAGCCGATGCGCGAGCCCTCCTGGATGTAGTTGCAGGCGGCGGCGAGCATGATGCGCGCCTGAGCTTCCTGGAGCACCAGCGCGGACTCCTCGGCATCGGCGCGCATCTTGGCGACGAAGGTCAGGGCCATGGTCGCCAGCAGCGCCGACATCCCGGCGACGATGATCAGGATGGTGCCCTGGCGGGCGCCTGCGGGGCGCGGGCGGCTGCTCATTGCGGGCCATCCATGTTGGCATCGTTGGTGGCGCCGGTGGCATTGTCCCAGTTCGCCCAGCCGGTGGCGCTGCCGGGCCTGCGCTGCATGCGCGCTCCGCGCAGGGTGGTGCCGAGGCCATCGAAGGAGAGTTCGGCCACCTGCCCGGTGAGCGGGCTGGTCCAGCGGATCTTGGCCAGATTCACGTAGTGGGCGCTCTTGATGTAGTGGCCGCAGCCGACCAGGACGTTGGGCCAGTTTGTCGGCGTGCCGGCCATGATCGCCTTGAGCGGCAGGGTGGTGGCGATGAAGTACTGCAGCCCGAGCGCGGCGCCCTGGTTGTTGCCGTTATAGGTGGCCGAATAGTCGGAATTGGAGTAGCTGTAGCAGCGCCAGGCCAGGGTGTTGCTGTCGATGATCCCGTTATCGATGCTGTCGCCGTAGGGGTTGGAGACCGCGTAGCTGCTGGTCGAGGTCAGCGAATAGACGCCCATGGTCGTCGGCCCCATGCCCTGGCCGACGAAGTTCCAGTACCAGCCGCCATTCGGATTGCTCACCCAGCCGGTGGGGTTGATGGGATTGGCGACGAAGGGGTCCTGCCAGGGGTAGGGCGCGTAGTTCTGGCCGTTCCAGCCCGGAAAGGTGTAGAAGGTCGCCAGGTTGCCGGCGCTCGACGTGTTGCCCCAGAGGTTGCCGCCTGCCTGCGAGAAGCTCAGGTAGTAGCCGAACATGGTATTGGCCGGCAGGTAATCGAACAGGCCGTACCAGCCGATCGCGCGGCTGAGGCCGAGCAGTTGGCGGCCATACCACAGGTGCGGCGGGTAGTTCGATGAAGCCTGGTAGTTGGCGCTGTAGGATGGCGCGCTGGTCTGCGGCGGGGGATACGGGCCATTGACGGTGTAGGTGGAGAAGACCGGCGTGGGAGTGACATTGGTGAAGGCGCCATAGCGGCCCATGATGGTGGGCGAGGTGTTGGGCGCGACCCACCACAGCCACTTCTCCAGGGGGTTGCCCCGGAACCAGGTGCGCGGATCGTGCGGAGCCCAGGCATAGGTGGGGTCGAAGCCGTTATCGTTCTCCCAGTTCGCCGGTGGAACGGTCCCGACCAGTGGCAGCACCACCATCGGTCCGCCGGTTGAGGCATTCCGCGGCACCGCGCTGCCTGAGCTGGCACCGCTGGTCGGGTCGACGTTGGCCGGGAAGGCCCCGGCCGCGGCTCCGGTGGCATTCATGGGCGCGAACGGCAATCCGAGGGTGGTGGGGAAGGGCGCTTGCGCGGTGAAGGAATAGGCCCAGTTCTGCCCGCTGACATTCAAGCCGCTCAGGCGCAGCGTCTCGTGCGTCGCATCGTTGGGATCGTCGAGGTTGGTCCAGTAGTCGAGCTGGTCATGCGCCATGCTGTAGCCGGCGCGGATGAGGGAGTTCTCCAGCGACAGCCGGTTGGCGACGACGATGCACTGGCTGGCCATGCGGAAGCCCGAGTAGGCGGTGTAGATCACCAGGATGCCCAGGCCGATGGCGAGCATCAGCTCGATCAGGGTGAAGCCGCGGGTGCGTCTGGGAGTGCTCATGGCGGTCCTCAGGGTTCAGCGCAGCAGGCAGGGGATGCGGGGATCGTAGAAGTTGAAGCGCGCCACCTGTACCGCCCGCAGGCGCACCGAGGTCGGCACTGGGCCGCGGTCGATCTGCTGGTTGAAGTTGCGGTCGGCGCCGAACATGCCGGAGAAGACCTGGCGGTTCGACAGTCCGGAGCCCTTGTCGGGATTGCCGCCGTTGAGGATCTCATGGCCCGAGACGTTGGTCCCGGTCGGCAGGGTGATCGCCACGTTGTCGTAGAACAGCTCGGTCTTCTCGGGATTGCGGAAGGCGAACAGGTGCGGGTCGACGAAATCGACATCCCACATGCGGTCCTCCCATTTCCGGTAGTAGCCCCAGCCCCAGGACGGCATGTTGACCTGGCACCCGGTGACGTTCCCCGATTCGTACATGCGCGGTCCGGCGAGCGGGTACTTGCTGGCGTCGATGGGCGCGCTGGGCAGGGTCTCGAAGTCCTCGTACGACTGCCAATCGACGGTCCAGAAGACGATCTCGCGGCAGCGCTCGGAGGCGTCGAAGGGCCTGCCGAGGGTGTAGTGGTCGAGGTCGCCCATCAGGTTGCTGACCTTGCCGGGGACGATGGTGCCATCGAGCTTGTCCTGTCCGCCCATCGGGTTGGGGGTAGGCCCGGTGTATGCGGGCGTCTGGTTGACCGGGTAGATCTGCCCCAGACCGATGTGCTTGATCGGGCGCGGCGAGATGGGGCGCCACTGGAAGGCGTTCTGCGCCGGCACGCCGCTGTAGAAGTTGCCGGTGCCGAAGATGGTGCCCCCGAGGGGGGCGGAGAACATGTCCAGCTGCAGCAGCGGGTAGTCGGTCATGATCGAGCGCTCGATCGGGCGCGGTACCGCCCAGTCGTAGGGCAGGTTGCTGGCGAAATCGTTCGCCAGGTGCACCGCACGTTCGTGCCAGCACTGGATCATGTCGTTGGTGATCGAGATCGCCAGCGCACCCGGCTTGCCATCGAGAACGACGGTGGGGATCATCACCCCGGTGGTCAGATCGGGGACGTTGTTCGGATTGGGGCTGGGGGTGGTGATCGGGAACCAGCCGGTCAGGCAGGTGGCGGCGTGGCTGAGGAAGCGCATCGCCTGCACCTGCATCCACTTCTCCTTGTCCGGCGTGCCCGGAGCGAAGCTCGGGATCGCATTGCTGGGATACAGGGTGGTCCAGAATGCCGGCGTCAGCGAGCTCGACTGCAGAGTCTTCTGCTGGCAGTACCACAGCGCTGACTGGACATAGCGGATGCACGCATCGCTGTTCGAGAGCTGGCTGATGGTGCCATCGTAGAAGGGCAGGGGCGAGGTGAACGGCTGGCCCCCCGTTGCACCGACCGGATTGGCGGCATAGGGCAGGTAGCCGTAGTGGGTGATCTGGCCGGTGATGAAGGGCAGGTTGGTGCTGGTGGCCGCTTCCGACCAGTCGAACACCTTCTGGATGTCGGGGTCGGTGCCGGGGATGGCCACGCCGGGGATGATGGCGCTCTCCCAGCAGTACAGCCAGTCCTCATGCGGGGTTGGCCAGATCCAGGAGGAGGGGTTGGCGGCATTGGGATCGGTGGGATTGATCGATCCGACCCCGGCCCGTCCGGGGCCGCTGACGGCGCCGTTCCAGGTATTGTTGCATGGCCACTGGTAGATGTTCGAGTAGCCGCCGCCGGTGGTGCTGACGATCGGCGGCAGCCAGGCATCATACAGATGGATGCTGTGCAGCGGCGGCGAGGGCGTGGCGATGGTGTACGGCCAGTTCTTCAGCGGGAACATGTGCATGCAGTTCTGCTGCGCATAGCCGGTCACGCCGATGATCAGGCGCTGGAGCTCCTGCGGCGGAGCCTGGGCCTGGGCCTGCTCTTCGACGTCCGAGGCGGCCATCGGCTGGGCGTAGTAGATGAAGCCGCCCTGGGAGAGGATCTGCTGGATCTCGTCGTTGTCGCTGTCAAGCCGGCTGGCCAGCGGCAGGGGCAGCGCCATGATGCCGTAGCGGTGGGAGTTCAGGCGCGCCTCCAGGTCCCACGCCTGGGCGCGGTAGGTATCAGCGACCTCCCACATGTCGCAGCCTTCGGTATCGGTCGTCGCGTTGTCGGGATGGGTGCAGTTGAACTGCTCGACCATCTCCTCCGCCTTGGCGGCGGCATAGATCTGGAAGCGCGACATCTGCTGCGCCTTGAGGCCGGTGGGGAAGAGCACCAGCACGCTGGTCACGCCGAAGGTGAGCAGCACCAGGGAGATGGCGACTTCGAAGAGGGTGAAGCCGTTGCGGGCATGTCCAATTCCGGCGGGCCATGCCACCGCAGGGACATTGACCGTGCGGACGCGGGCGCGATGGGTGCGAGGGCATGTCATGGACTACCGCATGACGGAGAGTGGAAGCGCTTTCCGGACAGGGGAAATCGATGGGGGTTGCGGCCTGGCAAGGT
>PLEW01000191.1:0-192 GCA_003136555.1 Planctomycetota bacterium
GGACGACGCCCACATCTTCTGCAGCGAGGCGCAGATCCCCGGCGAGGTCGCCGAGTTCTGCACCTTGCTCAAGGAGGTCTACGCCGACTTCGGCTTCGGCGAGGGGAGCGTGATCGTCAAGTTCTCCACCCGTCCGGACAAGCGCATCGGCGATGATGCCACCTGGGATCGCGCCGAGGCGGCGCTCGCCGA
>PLEW01000191.1:285-8633 GCA_003136555.1 Planctomycetota bacterium
GGCGAGGACGGGCAGAAGCACCATCCGGTGATGCTCCACCGCGCCATCCTGGGATCGATGGAGCGCTTCGTCGGCATCCTCATCGAGCATTTCGCCGGCAAGTTCCCGCTCTGGCTCGCGCCCGAGCAGATCCGCATTCTGCCCATCACCGATGAGCAGGCACCCTATGCCCGCGATGTGGTGGTGCGCCTCGCCGAGGCGGGCATCCGCGCCACCGTCGATCCCACGCCGGACAAGCTGGGGGCGAAGATCCGCAGCGCCCGCAACGACCGGGTGACCTATTTCGCGGTGGTCGGCGCCCAGGAGACCGAGGCCGGCACGATTGCGCTGCAATCGCAGAACGGCGACAAGCTCGGCACCATGGAGGTCGATGACCTCATCTCGCGCATGCTCGAGGAGATCGCCGAACGGCGGCTGCCCGGGACCGCGACGGGCTGAAGCCGGCGCGCGTGGCGGTCAGGGAGCGGCCCAGGTGAAGGCGTGCTGCGACTCGTCTGGGAAATGCAGCTCGCCGAACTGACGGGCAACCGCCTTGTGGCAGAGCTCTCGATCGGCGAAATCCAGGAGCGCCTGCCAGTCGGTGAGGTTGTGCTCGTGCTTGCCCGGCCGGTAGGAGATGCCGATCTTGCCTTCGGCGCCGAGGAAGCGGTAGACCACCCGTGCCGCCTGGAAGGAGATCTGCGTGCCGCGCGGATTGGCCCAGGCATCGTCGAGCCCCTCAGTGGACAGCAGAGCCCGTGGCGCGACCAGCGCCTTGAGTGTGTGCTGGTCGAAGGGCAGGCGTTCGACATGGCCGCTGAACTGGGCCAGACGCGGGGAGAACCAGAACGGGAACACCTTGACGATGCGGTCGAGATCCTCGCACTGGAAGAGCTGCCGCTCGCAGCCGGCGCCGAAGCAGCCCGAGCCGTTGGGAGCGACCAGGGCGATGCGCTCATCCAGGGCACCGGCCAGCAGGGTCGCCTTGCCGCCGCGCGAGTGGCCGGTGATCGCCAGGCGGGTGCGATCGACCTCGCTGCGCTGGAGCAGGGCGTCGATCACCCGCTGATAGCCCCAGGCCCAGGCTATCAGGGCGCCGCCATCGCTGTCGGGGTAGGCGGCATACAAGCCGACGCTGCGATCCGCCCGGCCGGGCGTCACCGGATCGACGCGGTCGGGTGTCACTTCGGTGCGGTCGAACTGGGCGAGCAGGTAGCCGCGCGCGATCGCCTCCGTCACCACCGCATCGCTCAGCGAGCCCCAGCAGCGATCGCCCTCGATGATGGTGGGGAAGGGCCCCGGGCCATCGGGGGTGATCAGGTACAGATGCACGGCGATGCGGTTCTGCGGCCCCAGCCCCAAGACCAGGGTGCGGCGGGTCGCGTGCAGGGCCTGATCATGGAATTCCGCAGTCTGGGTGGCGGTGACCGTGCCGGCCTCGGGCAGGTGCCCGTAGCCGTAGTCCTCGATCAGCTCGAGCAGATGCCGACGCTGGGCCGGCCACTCCGCTGGGCTGGCGATGCGATGCCCGTCGGCGGCGCGGAAGGGATCCGGCAGCTCGGCGATCGCCGGCAGCTGGTCCGGCTCGGTCACCGCGCTGCGCGCGCCGCAGCCGGCGATCGGCATGAGCAGCGCCACGCCAGCCAGCAGGGTGAGGCTCAGGGTGGCGATCGCGTGTTGGCTCATCGGTTCTTCCATGGGTGCGTCCCGGCAGTGGTGCCCTGCCCGGATAAGGGCCCTGGGCATGGTTGATGCCTGGTAGCGAGATCAACCCCCGGAGCGGCCCGACGTTGCCGACCGATTCAGCCGCGCGCCCGCCTCCCGGCCACGGGAGTTCGCAGCACGCGGCCCTGCTTGTCCCTGGCCGGTGCCCGCCTATGGTTGCCCCAGCGATGGCTCCCCGGTCCCTGCGCATCCTGATGCTCAACACCGAGCACGGCTGGCGCGGTGGCGAACACCAGGTGCTGCTGCTGCTGCGCGGCCTGGCCGGCGCGGCAGAGGCCGTCACCGTCTGCCAGCCGGGCTCCGCCCTGGAGCAGGAGCTCGCGCGCGCCGGGCTGCCGGCGCACCCCCTGGCGATGCGCGGCCCGCTGCACCCCTCCGCGGCATGGGCCATCCGCCGTCTGGTCCACAGCGGCGCCTTCGACCTGGTCCATGCCCACACCTCGCATGCCCACAGCCTGGCCGCCCTGGCCTGCCTGGGCGGAAAAGTCCCGCTGCTGGTGACCCGGCGGGTGGACTTCCCGCTCAAGCGCGGCTGGTTCTCGCACTGGAAATACGTATCTGCGGTGGCGCACTATGCCGCGGTCTCCGATGCCGTCCTGCGCGTGCTGGCGGCCGGCGGGGTCGATGCGGCGCGCATCACCACCATCCATGACGGCATCGATGGTGCGCGCTTCCCGGCAGGGATGGTCAGCGGGCTGCGCTCCGAATTCGCCATCCCCGCCGGGGACATCATCATCGGCATCACTGCCCAGCTCACCGACCACAAGGACCACCGCACCCTGCTGGACGCCTTCGCCCTGATCGAGCGCGCGCGCACCGACTGCTGGCTGCTGATCGTCGGTCGAGGCGAGCTCGAGCAGGAGCTCAAGGCCAAAGCCCGCGACCTGGGCCTGCGCCAGGTGCGCTTCACCGGCTTTCGCCAGGACATCGCGAACATCCTCAACGGCCTCGACATCTTCACCCTCTGCTCGCACCTGGAGGGGCTCGGCTCCTCGATCATGGATGCGATGCACTGCGGACTGCCGGTGGTCGGCACGCGCGCCGGTGGCATCCCGGAGCTGATCACCGATGGCAGCGATGGCCTGCTGGTGGGGGTACGGGATGCGGCGGGCCTGGCAGGTGCCGTGCTGCGTCTGGCTGGCGACCCGGCACTGCGCCGGCGCCTCGGTGCCCAGGCGCAGGTGACGGCGATGAATAGGTTTAGCTCCGAACGCATGGTGGCTGCCTATCTCGCCCTCTTTCAGCGCCTCGCACCCCTCTCTAGAGCAGCGGCAGACCTTCATGACGCGCCGTGATTGAGGACCCTCAGGTCGTGATTGCATGCTCCAGGTGCCGGCCGACCATGGACGGGATCGCGGCAGCAACGATCTGGACGCCGGAGCACCCCGATGCACCTGTCCCGCGGCGTGCCCCCTCAACGCCCGATCGCCGGCGACGGTACTTATTCACACGCGGCTCCCGTAGCCACCGCAAGGATGCTCCCCGTGCATAATACCCTAGCCCGATCGCTGCTCCTCATCGCCGTGCTGGCCTCGATGGCACTGGTCCTGGCGCCCGGCGAGGACAACGCCGCGACCATCCGCTTCAACCGCGACATCCGCCCGATCCTGGCCGAGAACTGCTACCATTGCCACGGCCCCGATCCGGGCAGCCGCAAGGCCAAGCTGCGCTTCGACCGTGAGGACGGCTTCTTCGCCAAGCATGGCGATGACGATCCCACGGTGGTCAAGGGCAAGCCGGCGGACAGCGAGCTCTACAAGCGCATCACCACCGCCAATGACGACGACATCATGCCGCCGCCCAAGGAGAAGAAGGTCCTGACGGCGGCCCAGAAAGACCTGATCAAGCGCTGGATCATCCAGGGTGCCCCGGTCGAGCCGCACTGGGCCTTCATCAAGCCCGAGCTCCCGGCGGTGCCGGCGGTCGCCAATGCCGCATGGGTCAAGAACCCGATCGACAACTTCATCCTCGCCCGCCTGCAGAGCGCCGGCCTGACGCCCGCCCCCGAGGCCGACCGCCGCACCCTCGCGCGCCGCGCCAGCCTCGACCTCACCGGCCTGCCGCCCGAGCCGGCGCTGGTCGAGGCCTTCGTCGCCAACCAGGCTCCCGACGCCTACGAGAAGCTGGTCGACCAGCTGCTCGCCTCGCCGCGCTATGGCGAGCACCGTGCGCGCTACTGGCTGGATGCGGCGCGCTATGCCGACACCCATGGCATGCACTTCGACAACTATCGCGAGATCTGGCCCTACCGGGACTGGGTGATCAACGCCTTCAATGCCGACCAGCCGTTCGACCAGTTCACCGTCGAGCAGATCGCCGGCGACCTGCTGCCCAATCCCAGCGAGAGCCAGGTCATCGCCACCGGCTTCCACCGCTGCAACATCACCACCAACGAGGGCGGTACCATCGAGGAGGAGAACCTCTGCAACTACGCGCGCGATCGCGTCGAGACCACCTCCTGGGTGTGGCTGGGCCTGACCTCCAACTGCGCCGTCTGCCATGACCACAAGTTCGATCCGATCCAGACCAGGGAATTCTACGCCATGAGCGCGTTCTTCCGCAACACCACCCAGGGCGGACTGGACGGCAACGTCAAGGATACTGCCCCGATCATGCGCCTGCTCAGCCCCGATAACAAGACCAAGCTGCAGGCGCTCGATACGCGCCTGGCGGCGGCCAAGCAGGCGGGCACTGACCGCCGCAAGGCGCTGCGCGGGGGCTTCGACGCCTGGCTCGAGCACGCCACCGTGGCCACCTGGGATGCGCTGATCAATGCCAAGGAGCCCCCGTCCCTCAGCCTGCCGCTGATCCAGACCACTGAGATGGTCCCGGCCGACGGCAAGAAGGCCGCTGCGATCAGCGGCACCTACCATGGCGCCACCGTCTATCTCAAGACCACCGATCCGATCTCCTGGGAGGATGGCGGCAAGTTCGGCAAGGTGCCGCGCATCACCGACAAGTCGGCGATGAGCCTCGATGGCGACATCGGCGACTTCGAGAAGGACAAGCCCTACTCGTTCGGCTGCTGGGTGAAGATGCCCAAGGACTTCAGCGGTTCGGCGGCGATCATCTCGCGCATGGACAATGACGACGGCTACCGCGGCTGGGATCTCTACGCCCAGGGCAACGAGTTCGCCACCCACCTCATCCACCACTGGAGCGACGACGCCCTCAAGGTCCATACCAAGGACAACTGCCTCAAGCGCGACACCTGGCAGCACGTGTTCGTCACCTACGACGGCAGCGGCAAGGCTGCCGGGCTGCACATCTTCGTCGACGGCAAGCAGACGCATACCGAGACCGAGGCCGACACCCTCAAGAGCACCACCCATACCGCCGCCAACTTCTTCGTCGGCCGGCGCAAGAGCTCCGACATCCTGAAGTCCGGGCTGGTGCAGGACGTGCGCGTCTACAACCGCCGCCTCGAGGCCGAGGAGATCGCCCGCCAGGCCTTCAGCCCGCGCGCCCATGCCATCCTCGGGGAAGCGGCGGCCAAGCGCACCGACAAGGAGAAGGAGGAGTTCTTCGACGTCTACGTCGCCGGCGATGCCGAGCTGAAGGCGAGCTACGACCAGATCCCGGCCATCGAGCAGGAGCGCAAGCAGATCACCGACAACACCCCGCTGTCGCTTGTCATGCAGGAGAAGATGAACAGCGCGCCCATCGCCCATGTGCTGTTCCGCGGCCAGTACGACCAGCCCAAGGACGAGGTCAAGGCCGCGGTCTACTCCTTCCTCCATCCGATGCCGGCGGGCGCGCCAGCCAACCGCCTGGGCCTGGCCCAGTGGCTGGTGTCGAAGGAGAACCCGCTCATGCCGCGGGTGGTGATCAACCGCTACTGGCAGGAGATCTTCGGCACCGGCATCGTCAAGACCGCCGAGGACTTCGGCATCATGGGCGATGCCCCCTCGCATCCCGAATTGCTCGACTGGCTGGCGGTCGAATTCCGCGATGGCGGCTGGGACGTCAAGAAGATGATCCGCCTGATGGTCACCTCGGCGACCTACCGGCAGGCTGACGCCGCCACGCACGAGAAGCTGGAGAAGGACCCCGACAACCGCCTGCTGTCGCACGCCGCACGCTTCCGCATGGATGCCGAGATGCTGCGCGACTACGCGCTCGCGGCCAGCGCCTCGCTGTCGACCACCATGGGCGGTCCGAGCGTCAAGCCGTACCAGCCGGAAGGGGTGTGGGATTCGGTCGGCATGCGCGAGAGCAATACGCGCACCTACAAGCGCGACAGCGGGGAGTCGCTCTACCGCCGCAGCGTCTACACCTTCTGGAAGCGCATGGCGCCGCCGCCATCGATGGAGATCTTCAACGCCCCCAATCGCGAGACCTCCTGCCTGCGCCGCGAGCGCACCAATACCCCGCTGCAGGCGCTGGTGACGCTCAACGATCCTCAGTTCGTCGAGGCCGCCCGCAGGCTGGCGCAGCTCGCCCTGACCTCCAGCACCGACGAGGCCGCCCGGCTCGACCTGCTCGGCAGGCGCATCCTGGCTCGTCCGTTCGGCGACAAGGAGGTCGAGGTGCTGCGCGGCGTGCTCGCCACGCTGAAGGCCGACTACCTTGCCAAGCCCGAAGATGCCAGGGCCCTCATCGCCGTGGGCGAATCCAAGCCCGATCCGGCACTCAATCCCAGCGAGCTGGCCGCCTGGACCATGCTCTGCAACGAGCTGTTCAACCTCGACGAGACCCTCAATAAGTGACCCGCCGCCCTGCACGCGCCGCCACCCGGGAAGCACCGCCATGACTCCACCACGCCGTCCACAATCGCTCGATGCCACCAGACGCCAGCTGCTCGTCCGCGGCGCCGGTGCGCTCGGTTCCCTGGCCCTCGGCGGCGCTCTGCTTGGCGGCTCATCGTCCCGGCTCCTGGGCGGTGATGCCGGGGCCATCCTCAGCCCCGGCGCCCCTGGCCCGCATTTCCCGGGCAAGGCCAAGCACGTCATCTACCTGCACATGGTCGGCGGCCCCTCGCAGATGGACCTGTTCGACTACAAGCCTGGGCTGAAGGACTGGTACGACAAGGACCTGCCACCGAGCGTGCGCAACGGCCAGCGCCTGACCACCATGAGCTCCGGACAGGCTCGCTTCCCCATCGCGCCTTCGAAGTACACCTTCCAGCAGCATGGCCAGTGCGGGATGTGGCTGAACGACATGCTGCCGTACACCGCCAAGTGCGCCGACGACATCTGCTGGATGCGTACACTGCACACCGATGCCATCAACCATGAGCCGGCGATGACCGAGATGCAGACCGGCAACATGGTCACCGGGCGGCCCTGCCTGGGATCATGGGTCTCCTATGGCCTCGGCTCGCTGAACCAGAATCTCCCGACCTTCGTGGTGATGGTGGCCACCCCCACAAACCGCGAGCAGGAGCAGGCGATCAGCGGACGCCTGTGGTCGGCCGGCTACCTCCCCGGCGAGCACGCAGGCGTCAGCTTCCGCAGCCAGGGCGACCCCATCCTCTACATCAACAACCCGTCGGGCGTCTCCGATAGCGTCCGGCGCACCACCCTCGATGGCCTCAAGCAGCTCAACCAGATGACCCTGGACCGCACCCAGGATCCCGAGACCCAGACGCGCATGAGCCAGTACGAGATGGCCTTCCGCATGCAGTCGAGCGTGCCCGAGCTGACCGCCCTGGACAAGGAGCCGGAGAGCACCTGGGGGCTGTACGGGGCCGAGGCCAAGAAGCCCGGCACGTTCGCCAACAGCGCACTGATGGCGCGCAGGCTGATCGAGCGCGGCGTGCGCTTCGTCCAGGTCTACCACAACAACTGGGACCACCACTCGAACGTCGCCGGCCGCCTGCCGTCGCAATGCAAGGATGTCGACCAGGCATGCGCCGGACTGATCCAGGATCTCAGGAGCCGGGGACTGCTCGACAGCACGCTGATCATCTGGGGCGGCGAGTTCGGCCGCACCATCTACTCGCAAGGCGGGCTGAGCAAGGAGAACTACGGGCGCGACCACCACCCACGCTGCTTCACCATGTGGATGAGCGGCGGCGGGACCAAGGGCGGGACCATCTACGGGGAGACCGATGACTTCTCCTACAACATCGTCAAGGATCCGGTGCACATCCGCGACTTCCACGCCACCATCCTGCATCTCCTCGGTTTCGACCACGAACGCCTGACCTACCGCTTCCAGGGCCTCGACGGCCGGCTTACCGGCGTCGAGAAGGCCAGCGTGATCAAGGAACTGCTCGCCTAGCTCAGCCGCCTGCGGCTGGTGGAGGCGGCGAGGGTGGCGAGGGCGGCGTTCCGGCGGCGTGGGCTGACGGCCGGCGACCGTACCAGAAGCGGTGCAGACCCAGCACCATCGCCGCCAGGAACGCCAGCAGGACGCCCACCTGGGCGCTGCGCAGCGCGATGAGGTCGACCAGATCGCGCAGATTGTCCTGCACCTTCTCCATCGAGCGGTCGGTGCCGCCCAGCACCACGTGCAGGCGCTTCTCCAATTCCGGCATGCTGGTCACCGAATTGAGCGATTCGACCGCGGCCCGGATCTCGCGGGCGCTGCTCTCGGTGGCCTGGATGGCGGTGGTGTAATCGCGGATGTCGAAGGGATGGCGGTTGGCATCCGCCGGCTCCGGCTGCTTCGGAGAGCCGTACGTGTCCGGCCAATTCCCG
>PLEW01000212.1 GCA_003136555.1 Planctomycetota bacterium
AATTACGGAACGTCGTACTAGTGCTGGCCCTGCGGTGCGGTTTGTGTTTGCACGAAGACCAGGTAGTCCACCACCTGGTTGGCCTGTTCGGGGGCGATGGGCGCTCCGAACACCGCCGTCATCTTTCTGACCTCCGCGGTCCACACGGCGCGGGACAAGGGCGGCTGCATGGAGACGTAGCGTGGCGAGTGGCAGATGGTGCACGAGGTCAGGAAGATATCATAGCCCGGTCCGGCCGGAAAGGTGCCCTCATTGTGCGGCAGGATGATGGAGGCGATGAAGGGGTCGGTGCCGGAGTCGAGCGGCAGCAGGCGGCGTGCGGCATCACCCGCAGCGGGTGCCGCTGGCGCCTGGCCGATGGCGGGTGCAGCTGCCGTCTGACCGCACGAGCACAGGAGGAGCGCACACGCGCCGAGCGACAGCAGGGGGGCAAGTCTGGCTCTCATTCAGCTCACCGTGACATCGACATGTTCAATGGCATTGCGTGCGTAGCCGCTGCGATTCCACTGCGCACTGGTCTGCGAGCGACCGCTCCGATCGACGGCACGCACCATCAGCCGCGCGCTTCCCGGTGCGGTCGGAGTCCAGGGCAGGCGCCAGCGCCGCCAGCTGTATCTGCCGATGGCGGGATCGAGCGTGGCCAGTTTCCAGGTTGCCCCGGCATCGCTCGTCACCTCGACGCGTTCGATGCCTATCCCGCTATCGATGGCGATGCCTTCCACCGGGTAGGCTTGGTGTCGTTCCAGCCGTTCCTCGGGTTCCGGTCGGACAAACAGCGATCGCACGCTCATGCGATTGATGGGCACGGTCTCCGTCGCCAGATGATCGGGCGATTCCTGGGCATCCAGGGTGGTGGGGATGCGATAGGCCTTGTCCATCCAGAAGCCGCTGAAGGCATGGTCGAGCACGGTGATGTCGCTGAGCGCCTTGACCCAGTAGGTGGCATACCAGCCCGGAACGACAAGACGCAAGGGGAAGCCGTTGAGCATGGGCAGCGGCTCGCCGTTCATGGCATAGGCGACCATCACCTCGCCATCCTGGGCATGCTCGGCGCTCAGCGCCTTGATATAGGACGGCGTCGATGGCAGCGGTGGGCGATCCAGCCCTTGGAAGGAAACGCTGACGGCGCCGGGCTTGAGACCGGCACGATCAAGCAGGTCCTTGAGCCGCACCCCGGTCCAGCGGGCGTTGCCGACTGCGCCATTGCCCCATTGGCCCCCCGGCACCCGAGGCTGGTACATGCTGCGGCCATTGCCTGAGCATTGATTGACCGCGATCACCTCGAATGGGTCGAAGCGCGAGCGGAGATCCTCAAGGCTCAGCGACAGCGGACGTTCGCAGTGCCCGGTGATCGACAGCGTGAAGGTCCTGATGTCGACCGAACCTGGCAGACCGGACAGGTGCCAGCGCACATAGAAGGCCTCATTGGGGGTGAAATCCTGGCGGTAGTAGCGCAGCGGCGTCTCCAGCTGCGGTGGCCGATCGGTCAGCAGGATGAGCTCGGTCTTGCCGGGGAAGCGCATCATGGTGGTTGCGGGCGCAGCCCGGGCGGCGTCCTCGGACTCGCGGAAGCAGCCGGGGAGCAGCAGGCCGGCTCCGGCGATCGCGCCCAGGCGCAGCAGGGTTCGACGACCCCAGGCCGCGTGGTCGTCCACGTGGCTGGTCAACCACCGGTCTGGTCGGCGCTGAGATCCATGCATGTGCTCGCTCCGGGGCTTGGAATGACGGGAAGGTGCTGACGGAATGAGTCGATCGAGCTGCGCACATGCCAGCCGAGCTCGCGACGTGCGATGTCGACGTGGACTGGGATGCATCATAGGCCTACCGGCCAGTGTCAAAGCATTCCCGAGGAGCCGGTCGGTGTGTGCACCTCGATGCCGCCGCGGCAGCGATCCCGGCAGCGTGCTTCGCCTATCGGCGAGGCTGCCGGATTCGTGCAATAACCTCATCATCTCATAAATTCATCTTGATGGAGGGCGTTGTGAGTGCGTGACAGATAATCCGCACGGGGCGCCGCGCCGCGTGCCCAACCACGGGGGAAGCCATGAAAGTTCACGGCATCGTCATATTGGTCATATCAGTCGCACTGCTCGGTCTGGTGGGCTGCGACGAGCAGGTTGTGCGTTTCGATCCGGGGACCGCCCCCAGAGCCGATGGCGGGGGTCTGCACATCGCCCTGGAGCATTTCCGCGGGGATAGCACTTCAGTCCGCGCATGGATGTCGGTGACCAACACCACCGGGGAGCCGATCGAGATGGATGTCCCGCCCGGGATGGCCTTCTGGGCCACGGCGGTGAGCGGCGATCGGCATGCCACCGTGCGGGCCATCCGTTGGTCGGACCACAACGATTATGAGGACTTCGGGGGTGCGAGCGCCGACGACATTCCCGGTTCCTGGATCTTTCCCGAGCATGCAACCCAGGAGATCGAGCTGATCCTCACCGTACCGCATGCGCTGCCATCGAACCGCGAGCCCTGGACGGTGACTATCCATGGTCCGGGATCGGCGACCATGGCGATCCCGCTCGTCGATCCCCAGATGGCGTCGGCGGCTGCGCCAACGCATCAGCCATAACGTGCGCGGAAGCCGGATGGAGTGGTGCATCATGGCATACGGGATCGGAATGCCTGGAGGCCTGCGCCTCGGGCATGCCGACCTCCTCCGCCCCAGCCGACCTGAACCTTGAGGCTGGATGAGCGCCACGTGAGCGTCGTCGATGTGGAACGTGAGATCCTGCACTACGTCAGGAAACTGGCGGGTGGGCTCGGCGTGCCCTCTAAGAGAGGCCGGACGGGCGCCGAGCTCCTATACCTGGTGAGGCAGGCTCATCCTGGCGTCGGAGCCGCGCTGGACGCCTATCTTGCATCGTGCCGTGACTGGCATCGCTGCCGCGATGCCATCGAGCGTTCCGGCATCATCGCCTGCATGACGGACCAGGCGCGTGCAGAGCTCGTGCTCCGGGGCCTGGAGCGCCACGAGCGTCGGCAGGTGCTGCAGCAGTGCCTAGACCGGCAACGCGAGCATGCACGGCTCCGCCAATGCGGACTGGCCGGGGAAGGCCAGAAACCTGAGTGCTCAGACGGCTGGGTAAATCAGTAAGTCGGGTTGGGGGGCGGTGGGACGGGACTGCGCCGCTTCTGATGCGGGGAAGTGATGATATGCTCAGCGATCATGTCGTAGGATGCATTATCAGGTCGGGAGCCTGGAACTCTGGTTCCGGAACCGGAGCGGCGCCGGAGTGCGGGGAAAAACCGCGGGCAGGATGCTGCGATCCAGTAGCGGACGATAGGGGGGAGAGCTGATATCGAACGAGGATTCGCGCTCCTCGATGAGGCACTCAAGCACGAGGGCATCAGGGCGACGGTGAATCTGGTCGAAGGAGCGGTCATGCTTCTCGTGCATGACGTGCGCCCGACGACCCAGGATATCGATGGCTGGATCGTCCCCGAGAATCATATCGAACGGCATATCCGCGCCGTCGGCGTCACGCTAGGCGATGAACATTGGCTCAATGAGCAGGCTCTCATGTATTTCCCCGACCAGCATCCAGGCAAGGGGGATTTCACTCCATTCCATGATTATGGCCATCTCAGTGTCCAAGTGGCAGACGAACGGACCATGTTCGCCATGAAGGCCAACGTGCTGAGGAATCCCCAGGACCGCAGGTATTTCCAATATCTCGCTGAAATACTCAATATCCGCACGGTCGAGGATGCCCTGATCGTCATCGGGCGCTACTACCGTGAGCTGACACCGGGGAAATCGCCACCATTGCGGGAGTGCTGGATGAGATCGATCCGCGCCATCGCTGACATCGCCCAGCAGGACGCCACCCTCGCTGGCGCCTATCAATGGGCCATCGGCCAGTTCCTCGACGACTTCCGCTCGGCTGCGCCAGCGCAGCGGTCGGAGCTCATCGCCGAGGCGCCTGCAGTCACCGATGGACGCCTGGCAGCCCTGCCGGCCGGCATTGTCGATGCCCTCTGCGACGAGACCGGCACCAAGCGCCCGGAATGGCTGTCCCGCATCGGCGTTCGCTCACCGCGTCCATTCTTCGTCATGCGACCGGAGGGCGACTGCACTGTCGACTTCGCCTTCACGCAGATGCTCTACAGCCCGCCGTGGTTCTTCAGCCGTGACGTCTTCGTTCCCGGCAACTACCTGGTCCGGGCCTGAGACGGACTGGCCATCGTCGACTGCGTTCCCGCAGAGGATGCCGATCCGCTCACGCGATGCGTTGAGCCGAGGTGCACTGCGGGCTCCACAGGGCCCCCAGCTCAAGGCATGGCGGTGAGGCTCTTGGCCCCGACGAAGCCGACCTCGGCCAGCAGCGACCTGATGCCATTCCAGGTGATGCCCACGCCGATGCACAGCATGATGAATGCGGACAGACGCACGACGACGATCATGCCGGTGTTGCCGATCCAGCCACCGACCCGCTCGCTGTAGCGATAGGTCAGCAGGATGAGGAAGGCGATGATCCCAGACCCAACAATGGCAGCGACGAGCTGGATCAGTTCGCTCTCGATGGTATGGGCATGATTGGCGCCGACAGTGATTGCCACCGAGATGACACCGGCATCGATCGTCAGCGGCATGGTCAGGGGTGCGAAGGCGCGTGCCAGCGCCATGGCCTTGGCTTGGGCCAGGGTCGGAGTGGTGGCGACATCGGCGATCTTGGCATTGTCGGCCAGGAGCTTCCAACCCAGGGCGGTGACCACGGCCCCGCCAGCGACCTGGACCACCGGGATGGAGATGCCGAAGATGCGCAGGACGAAGGAGCCGAGCAGCATTGATCCCAAGAGGAGCAGGAACGAATAGAAGGCGATCCGCCGCGCCAGCTCGCAGCGGGTCGAATAATCGCACCACGGCGTCATCTTCAGGAACAGGGGCGCATCCCCGAGCGGATTGACGACCGGCAGCAAGGCGCCGACGATCAGGAGGATCGCACCGATGAACTGGACTATATCAGGCCAGATCATGGCATGGTCCTGGAAGTGGGGTGCTGAGCCTGATTCCGGTACGGGGACGTTTGGGAATCAAGCGGGTCCAGCGCTCGCTGGGATCGCCCGGGGATTGGGCTGGAGAGGTCGCCGCGCGAGGCGCGGATCGGCCATCGAGGAGACTAGGCCGGATGGCGCGAATAATGCTATGGGGTGTTGACCCCATCGCATGCTCGCGGCGATCGCGTGATGATCTGCCGCATCACCGCCTGCGGGCGATGCGCGTCATGCAAGCGGGGCATGCCGTCCCAATGCGAGAGCGGCGGCGGGATTCTGGGCAATGCCATCGATGGGACGCAGGCGGAATTCGTGCGCATCCCCTGCGCCGATTCGAGCCTCTACCTGCTGCCGGCCGCCGCTGATGACGATGCCATGGTGAGGCTCAATGACATCCTGCCGACCGGCTGCGAGGGCGGCGTGCTCGACGGCTGCGTCAAGCCGGGCGACGTAGTCGCCGTCGTCGGCGCAGGGCCGGTCGGACGGTCGGCCCTGCTGACGGCGAAGTTCATCAGCCCATTCCGCATCATCGCCATCGCTCTCGACGATCGTCGCCTCGCCGTCGCGATGTCGTTCGGAGCGACGGATGCCGTCAACAGCGCCGATGGCACTGCCGTGGCGAAGGTCCTGGCCCTGACCGGGGGGCTGGCGTGGATGTGGCCATCCAGGCGGTCGGCATGGCAAGCTCCTTCGGCATCTGCCAGTGGATCATCGCTGTCGGAGGGCATATCGCCAGCGGCTGGATGCATGGGACGAGCGTGAACCTGCGGCTCGAGATGCTGAGATCGGAGAACATCACCATCACCGCCCCGCCTGATCGATGCAGTGACCCCCCCCCAGCCGCTCAAGTCGGTGATGGCCGGGACGATCAAGCCCCAGCAGCTGGTGGCGCACCAGTTCGCACTCGACGAGACGCGCAAGGCATATGACAGCTTCGATGATGCCGGCCGGCAGCACGCGCTGAAGATCATCCTGTCGAACGCCCCGGACGGCATGGCCTAGACAGCATCCATCCGGCTGGCGGCCATGGCGGATAAGCGTCGAGGCCACGCCACGGTAGGTTCACCGCAGGTGCGGGCGACTTGACCCTGCGTTCACGGCTTGGTTGGCGGCCTGCTCTCGAGTGGGACGCCATCGATGGCGACATCGATGGATTTCCCCAGGATGCTTCTCCTGCCGCCGTGCTCGCTGACCACCCCGGTGACGTCGACCAGCTTGCCATCGGCGCGTTTTGCGACGATGACGCCGGCCCAGCCGTAGACCAGGTAGGTGATATTCGGCTGCGTCGCGGTGCTGAGCGTGGTCACGCTGGCGCTGGCGATAGTGGGGTCCATCTTGGCGTTCGGGTCGACCAGGGCCTTGCCGATGCCGCTGATGGTCACGCGGGCGGACGTGCTGTGGGCCTCGTCGGCATGGACAGGGCGGGCGGTGACGGTGATCACTCCGGCGAGCGCCAGAGAGGCGCAGAGCATCGCGATCTTGGTCATGGCGGTCATCCCTCCGAGGATGGCGGCGCTGCTGGCCGCAGGTGTGTGTGTCGATGTCAGGAGCATGAGCCAGCGGGACGGCGAGCTGGCGGGGATGGCGACCTCGGCCGACACCAGGCGGTTGCACAGGGCGAGCGAGGCGGTCATCACGCCGATGGAGGTCAGGCGGCTGCGCAGGTGATCCAATGCGCGGTGCACCCGCACCCGCGCGGTGCCGGCGCTGATGCCGAGCGCAACACCGATCGCCTGGTAATCCTGACCAGCCAGGTGATGCAGCACCACCGGGAGGCGCTGCGCATCCGGCAGCTCCTGCAGCGCGCTGCGCAGCGCCTCGATCTCCATCTCACCGGTGGTGGCCGCCGGCGAGTCGGTGCGTGCCGGCGGCACGGTGGCATGGTGGGCGCGGTCGCGGTGCCGGCGCTCGGAACGCGCCCACATCGAGGCCGCATTGGCGGCGACGCGCAGCAGCCAGGCCCGCGCTGCGGCATCGGCATCGCCGCTCGCTGGTGCGCGGAAGCGGTCGGCGCGTGCGCGCACATGCAGGAAGGCCTCCTGGCAGGCGTCATCAGCGGCAGCGGCATTCCCCAAGATCCGCGCGGCGACGCGGAACATCAGCGGACCCTCGCGTTCGACGATCGTGAGCCACGCATCCGGATCCCTGGATAGGGCAAGGCGGCTGAGAGCCTCGGCGGTCCCTCTCGGGGATGTCGTCAGGTGGGGTGGCGTTGCGGTCGTCATGCTCCTCCTGTACCTGAAGAGAATGCCGCCGCTAGGCAGGATGTTACCGGCAGTGTGCCCGACCAGGAATGTCGGCCATGGGCCAGCGCTGCGCGGAGCATCATCGTGCGACCAGGAGGAAGCATAACGCCTTATGCATCATGCCATTGCAATGCATTCGCATCATCTCCGCCCGGCCAAGCCCGACTGGCTGCGCTGGCATCGTCGCAGCGTGCCGATGCGACATCGCCCCCTGGTCGGAGCTCCCCTGTAGTCTTCGTGCGATGGAAATGCCACGACCTCATCATGCCACACCGCACGGCATCGCAGCGGGATGGCCGAGGCGACGATGCACGCAGCCGTCAGAATGCCATCATCGGTGGACAGAGCCGAGTGGGCGACATGGCCCGCTCCGGCGTGCCGGCTGAGCGAGACCGGTGCGACCGGCTCTCTGTTGGTCGTGAACGCGCGGCATCCATCGCGTGTATGCATTGCTTACCGCTGTGCATGAGCACGGCGTGGCGACGAGGATTCCATGGTTGAGACGCGCACCATCGGGAATTTCGAGCTGCTCGAACGCATCGGGCAGGGTGGCATGGGCGCGGTTTTCAAAGCGCGCCAGATCTCGATGGAACGCATCGTCGCGGTCAAGGTCCTGCCGCCGCGTCTCGCCCAGCAGCCGATGTTCATCGAGCGGTTCATTCGCGAGGCCCACGCATCCGCGCAGCTGAGCCATCCCAATATCGTCAGGGGCATCGATGTCGGCGAGGCAGGCGGCATCTACTTCTTCGCCATGGAATTTGTCGAGGGCGCGAGTGCCAAGACGCTGATCCGTCCCGGCGGTCTGCCGGAGGCGCAGGTGGTGGGCATCGGCGTGGCCGTCGCCGAAGCCTTGGCGCACGCGCACCAGCGGGGCATCCTGCACCGCGACGTCAAACCGGACAACATCCTGATCGACAAGAGCGGCACGCCCAAGCTCTGCGATCTCGGCCTGGCGCGTCTCGAGAGCCAATCCGAGGAGGAGAAGTCGCTGACCCAGGATGGCACGGCCATGGGCACGCCGCACTACATCTCACCGGAGCAGGCGCGTGGCCAGGCGGATCTCGATGCCACCACCGACCTCTACTCGCTGGGAGCCACGCTCTACCATCTGCTGACCGGCGCGACCATGTTCTCCGGTGCCACCGCGGCGGTGATCATGGCGCAGCATCTGACCAGCGCGTGCCCCAGCCCGGCCGAACGGGGGGTCGTCGCCAGCCGCGGCCTGGTGTCGGTGCTCGCCAAGCTCCTGGTCAAGGACCGCTCCGGCCGCTACGAGTCCGCACGTCAGGCGGCAGACGATCTGAGCCGGGTCGCCAAGCTCGATGCACCGCTGCATGCCCAGGTGGCGCAAGGGCAATGGCCATTCCACACCGGGCAGGCCGGTTTTCCGTCACGCAAGCTCAGCATCCCTGGTGCCGCGATGCCATCGGACGGCGGCCAGGCTGCGCACCATGCTCCGCGGCGTGCGACCCTCCCGCGTTCCTCGAGGCGTTTGGCGATGATCGCGGTGGTGGTCGTCGTTGCGCTGGCTGCGTGGTCGCTATCCGGCTCCGGCGATCGCACCAAGGCATCCGCTGACACGCCTCTTCCGCCGCCAGGCGCCGGGCGAGCGGATGCCGGCACGCCAGCGCAGCAGTCCGGGACCCAGGCTGCCGAGAGGCAGCGCCAATTCGACGCGGCCGAGGAGTTGATGCGCCAGAATCCATTGCGCTATGCCGAAGCCATCGCCGCCTTCGACGCCGTGCGCACGGCGGCTGCCGGGACAGAGCTAGCGACCAGGTCGGCGCAGGCCATCGCCGAGATCACCAAGCGCCGTGACGAGGCGGTCGAGCTCTCCGCCAAGCCGAGTGCCGATGCGGCGGCGGCTCTGGCGCATGCCGGGAGGTTCGACTCGGCCATCGCGGTGTGGGAGAAGGCCGCCAGAGGGGAAGGCGGGCAGCTCGCCGGCCGGGCGGGCCAATCCATCGCCGCCCTACGCGTCCAGGCGGAGACGGCCATGCAGGGGGCTCTCGATCAGGCGGCCGTCGCGCTGAAGGACAAGCGCTGGCCAGCGGCAGCGACCGCCCTCGATGCGGCGCAGGCAATCGAATACCGCGCCGGACATGCGCGCGTCGAGACTCTGCGCGAGACCCTGGCCCAGGAGCAGAAGGCTGAGGCGGAGGCGGTGCAGAATGCCATCCTGGCCAAGGCGGACACGGCCTTCTCCAAGCACGCGGAGATGGCTGTGGACGCCGCCGTGCGGATGGATCTCGCCGCTCTGGACAAAGTGGTGTCCGATACCAGAGCAGACCCCGCCGTGCAGGTCGTTCCCGCCAAGGTGCAGGGTCTATCGGAGACCAGCAGCGCCCTGGAGAAGGCTGCGGCGGCCGCACGTTCAGCGCTCGAGGCGCTGAAGGACGGCAAGGAGCATAGCTTCGTGAAGGGCAAGGAGACCGTGACCGGCACTGTCACCCAGGTCACCGCCGACGAGATCAGTGTCCAGATCGCCCTGCCCGGTGGCGGCAGCGCCGGCATGAAGGTCCGCATTGCCGATCTCCCATCGGCTGAGCGCCTGCGCCTCGCAGGCGCAGCCATCCCTGGATCGGCCAGCGAGTACGTGGCGCACGCAATACTCGCCTTGGCTGCCGGAGACGCCCGCGTGGCCAAGGCCGATCTGGCGCATGCGGCCGAGCATCCGCTCGCCCCCGCCTGCCAGGCGCGGGTGGACGAGAAGCTCCTGGGGGCTGTCGAGGCGGCGGCGAAGACGGCGTGGGAAGCGATCCAGCGGGCAGCCGGTGCCGGAAAGGTGCCGGAGCAGAGGGCCAAGGAGCTGCTGGAGCGCATCCGGGCATTCACCGCCGAGCACGGCAAGACCGCCTTCGCCGCAGCGGTAGCCGACAAGCTGGCAGCACTCACCGAGCGGCTGTCGGGGCAGGCGGCGCCGCTCGGCTTGGACCTGGGCGGCGGCATGAAGCTGGAGGTGATCCTGGTCAATGCCGGGAAGTTCGTGATGGGCAGTCCGGTCACCGAAGACAATCGCACGGTCTCCGAGATCCAGCACGCGGTGACCATCACCCAGCCCTTCTACCTCGGCCGGTTTCCAGTGACACAGGAGCAGTTCGAGTCGGTGATGGGGAAGAATCCCAGCATGGTCAAGGGACCCCGCCAGCCGGTGACCATGGTGTCATGGCTCGATGCCGAGGAGTTCTGCCGCCGGGTGGGCGCCAAGATCGACAAGCTGGTGCGCCTGCCATCGGAGGCCGAGTGGGAATATGCCTGCCGGGCCGGCACGACGACTGCGTATTTCTTCGGAGACAGCGACATGCTCCTTGGCGACTACGCCTGGTTCAAGGACAACTCCGAGGATCTCCCGATCAAGAACTTCGCCAGCAAGGTACCGCATCCAGTCGGTACCAAGAAGCCGAATGCGTGGGGGCTGTACGACATGCACGGCAATGTCAGCGAATGGTGCCAGGATTGGCTCGACAAATTGCCCGATCAGGCGCAGGTCGACCCGCTGGGGCCGGCGGCCGGCAAGGCGCGTGTGCTGCGAGGTGGCTCATGCAACCTGTCCCCCGGCGATTGCCGTTCAGCCTTCAGGCTTGGCTATCCGCCTGAACGCGTCAGCAGCCACGTGGGCGGATTCGGCTTCCGCATCGCGGTGGGCAAGAACTAGGGGCTCGCGGCGGCGCGAGCGATCGGCTGCCGGCGTGGCTCCCGCTAGGGGGCTGGGCTGGGCTGATCGGCGTGGATCGCCTCGATTGCAGCAATCAGGGTCTCGTCGAGCCGCACATCGATGCTCGCCAGGTTGATGCGCAGCTGCGCGAGGGTGGTGGCGCCGATGATCACCGAGGTGGTGAACGGCTTGGCCAGGGCATAGGCGAGGGCGAGATGCGATGGATCAAGGCCGCGTTCGGCGGCCAAGGCGACATAGCGCTCGCTGGCGCGCAGGGCCTGCGGGTTGGAGTAGCGGGCGAAGCGTTCATAGAGCGCCAGGCGCGATCCCGGTGGCCGGGCGCCGCCGCGGTACTTGCCGCTCAGGACGCCGAAGGCGAGCGGCGAATAGGCGAGCAGGCCCACCTGGTCGCGATGGGCGAATTCCGCCAGTCCGATCTCGTAGGTGCGGTTGAGCAGGCTGTAGGGATTCTGGATGCTGGCGATGCGCGGCAGGCCGCGTGCATCGGAACTCGCGAGGAAGCGCGACAGCCCCCAGGGCGTCTCGTTGGAGACGCCGATGGCACGCACCTTGCCTGCAGCGATGAGATCGGCGAGCACCGCGAGGGTCTCCTCGATCGGGATGGTGTGGGCATCCTCTATCCACGGATAGCCGAGGCGGCCGAAGGTGTTGGTGCTGCGATCGGGCCAATGCAGCTGGTAGAGGTCCACATGGTCGGTCTGGAGGCGCTTGAGGCTGGCATCCAGCGCGGAGACCAGGTTGGCACGGTCGAGGTGGGTGGTCCCGCCGCGCAGGTGCTTCGGCTGGTGGGCTTGGCGCACCGGGCCGGCGGCCTTGGTCGCGACGATGACCAGGTTGCGGTTGCCGGGCTTGGCCAGCCAGCTGCCCAGGTAGCGCTCGGTCAGGCCCTGGGTCTCGGCCTTGGGCGGGACCGGGTACATCTCCGCAGTGTCGATGAGCGTGACCCCGTTCGCGATGGCGAGATCGAGCTGGTCGTGGGCCTCCTGTTCAGTGTTCTGCTCACCCCAGGTCATGGTTCCGAGGCTGATGGCGCTGACCTGGATGTCGGTGCGCCCGAGACGGCGATAGAGCATGGTGCTGGCATTCTGTGGTGGGGTGAAGTGGGGCAAGATCAATGCATCTCCCGTGCCAATGACGAACTGCATCGATCGCAAGGACCTCTCCTCGGCTGGCCTGAGGATTCGGGTGCTCATCGTACGCGGTGAGAGGGGGATGCATCTGCTGTCCGACCAACAGCGCCTGTTGCTCAGGTGCTGCGCCGGCGCCAGACGGGGTCGACCATGGGCGCTAGAGGGGATGGGATGGCAACCGGAGAATCCGACTACTCTGATGGGCTTCCAATCTGTCCTTGAGAATGCTGTGGTCCATGCATAGAGTCGCGAGCCACTTGATCGGGCGTCAGCCGGAAGTGTCTCAATAGAGAACGCGGCAGGCATCGATCGGAAGAGTGCGACCGGTTCACCGGAGTACGACCTGTAAAGCCTTCTGCCAGCGACCATCCGACCACGGACGCCTGCTGGACCTTCATTCCTCCACGACGCGGCGCACGCGCTCGGCAAGACGGCTGTCTCCAGCCGCCGCTCGGGCCCGATCACCACTCCATGCACGAGAACCACCATGGCTGACACCCTCCCCCCATCGACAGCGCTCGGCGACGTCGCCGCACGCCAGCTCGCCAACGCCACCAAGACCGTCCCGCAGATGTCCAGCATCACGCCGCGTTGGCTGACGCGGCTGCTGCACTGGGTCCCGGTCGAGGCCGGCATCTACCGCCTCAACCGCGTGAAGGATGCGGGCAGCGTGAATGTCGAATGTTCTGGGCGCGATGAGCGCGAACTGCCCCAGACTTTCGTCGACTACGTGGAGAATCCGCGCGAATACATGCTCTCGGCCGTCAACACCGTGCTCGATGTGCATACGCGCGTCTCCGATCTCTACAGCAGCCCCTACAGCCAGATCGGCGAGCAGCTCCGCCTGACCATCGAGACCATCAAGGAGCGCCAGGAGCGCGAGCTGATCGTCAACAAGGAATACGGGCTGCTCAACCACATCGTGCCCAAGCAGCGCATCAAGCCGCGCACCGGGGCGCCCACGCCCGACGATCTCGACGAACTGCTCTCCCTGGTGTGGAAGGAGCCGGCGTTCTTCCTCGCCCACCCCCGCACCATCGCGGCCTTCGGACGTGAATGCACCCGCCGCGGCGTGCCACCGCCCACGGTCGCCCTGCACGGATCGCAATTCCTCACCTGGCGCGGCGTCCCGCTCTTCCCCTCGGACAAGATGCCGCTCGAGCAGGGCAAGTCGAGCATCCTGCTGCTGCGCACCGGCGAGAGCCGCCAGGGCGTGGTCGGGCTGTACCAGCCGAACCTGCCGGGTGAGCAGAGCCCCGGGCTCTCGGTGCGCTTCATGGGCATCGACCATCGCGCCATCGCCTCCTATCTCGTATCGCTGTATTGCTCCCTGGCCGTGCTCACCGATGACGCCATCGCCGTACTCGAGCATGTCGAGACTGAGAAGTACCATGACTACAAGCCCGAGTACAAGTGATCCCGCCGGGCAGGGGCTGCCTGACAGCGCAGTCCTGACCCGGTTGGCCAATGAGTTCCTGCGCGGATCCGCCCCAGCATCAGCGCTGCCGGCTGCGACCGCTCCAGCTACCCCAGCCGCGTCTGCGGCGGCGGCCCCAGCGCAGGTCGTGACGGCGGGCGGTCCCACGGCAGCCGCTCTGCCCAGCCGACAGGATGGGCAGTCGCACGCATCCGGCCCGGGTGCGGGCGCTGCGCTAGTGCCGGTGGTTCCACCGGGAATCCCAGGCGAGGCCGAACTGCGCGAGCTGCTCACCCCGCGTGGCGCAGCACTGCCCAGCATCCCCGGGCAGCCGACTGCCGTGCCTGTGTCAGCAGGCCATCTCCATCCTGCCCCGGCAGCACCACCAGGTGCTGTGCCGTCGGCGGCAGACGCCGCGTATTACTTCCTGAGCTACCAGACGCCGCACACCCATGCTGTCGCACCGGTCAAGGACCCCTGGTCGACCACCATCCCGGTGGCCGGTGCTGGTCCGTCGCCGATCGATTTCCACCGTGTGCGCCGCGATTTCCCCATCCTCGACGAACGCGTCAATGGGCGACGCCTGATCTGGCTGGACAATGCGGCCACCACCCAGAAGCCGCGTCAGGTCATCGAGCGCCTGTCCCACTTCTACGAGCACGAGAACAGCAACATCCATCGCGCCGCCCACGCCTTGGCGGCGCGAGCGACCGATGCCTACGAGGCGGCACGCGACAAGGTGCGCGCCTTCCTGAACGCCGGCAGGAGCGAGGAGATCGTCTTCGTGCGCGGCGCCACCGAGGCGATCAATCTGATCGCGCACAGCTGGGGCCGCGCCACGCTCCAGCCTGGCGACGAGATCGTGCTCAGCCATCTCGAGCACCACGCCAACATCGTCCCCTGGCAGCAGGTCGCGGCTGCGACCGGAGCGGTGATCAAGGTCATCCCGGTCGATGACGATGGCCAGATCCTGCTCGACGCCTATGGCGCGCTGCTGTCGCCGAAGACCAGGATCGTCTCCTTCACCCAGGTCTCCAACGCCCTCGGGACCGTGACCCCGGTGCAGCAGATGACACGGATGGCCCATGGTGCGGGCGCCCGCGTGCTGGTCGACGGTGCGCAGGCGGTCTCGCACATGCCCGTGGATGTGCGCGCACTCGGTGCCGACTGGTATGTCTTCTCCGGCCACAAGGTCTTCGCGCCGACCGGCATCGGGGTGCTCTACGGCACCAGCGAGATCCTCGGCCAGATGCCACCCTGGCAGGGTGGCGGCAACATGATCGCCGATGTCACTTTCGAGAAGACGCGCTACCAGCCGCCGCCATTGAAGTTCGAGGCCGGCACCGGGAACATCGCCGATGCCGTCGGCCTGGGTGCGGCGATCGACTATGTCACCAGCCTCGGGATGCCCGCCATCGCCGCCTACGAGCACCAGCTCCTGGTCTACGGCACGCGCCTGCTCCAGGGGGTGCCGGGCCTGCGTCTGATCGGCACGGCATCAGAGAAGGCCGGGGTGCTGTCATTCGTCCTCGATGGCTACGCGACCACCGAGGTCGGCAAGGCACTCGATCAGGATGGCATTGCGGTTCGCTCCGGCCATCACTGCGCGCAGCCCATCCTGCGGCGTTTCGGACTCTAGAGCACGGTGCGGCCATCCCTGGCCTTCTACAATACCTGCGCCGACCTGGATGCCCTTGCGGCATCCCTGCATCGCCTGTCCGATCGTCGCCGGGTGCACCGCTGATGCGGATGCCGTCCATCGGGCTTGCTGGCGGGAGGGATTCCACAGGCGGCCTGCGGTGCATGCGTGCACGCGCCTGTGATCAGGAGCTGCTATGCCAGATCGGACGCTGACAGGGTGAAGAAGAACGTCGCACCCTGATCGACTGCGCTCTCGGCCCAGATGCGTCCGCCATGGCGTCGGACGATGCGGGCGACGATCGAGAGCCCGATGCCGGTGCCGGGGAACTCCTCGGCGCGATGCAGCCGTTGGAAGGGGATGAACAGCTTGTAGGCGTACGCCGCGTCGAATCCCGCGCCGTTGTCGCGCACGAAGAAGGTGGGCGGATGGGTGGCGGTCGCCGTGGCTCCGACCTCGATCCGCGGGGCGCTCTGGCGTCCGGTGTACTTCCAGGCATTGCCGATGAGGTTGTCCAGGAGCACGCGCAGCAGCGCGGGATCGCCGCTGGCGGACAAGCCGTCGGCGACGACCAGGGAAACCGGACGAGCCGGCTCGCTGTCGCGCAGGATGGAGCCGACCGCCACCGCGAGCGCACTGAAGTCGACCTGCTCGGCGGCGATCGGGCTGCGGCTGATTGTCGAGAGCATCAAGAGCGACTCGATGAGCTGGCCCATGCGCTCGGCATTGGCCCGGATGCGTCCGAGCTGCGCACGTCCCGCCTCGTCCAGCTTGCCGGCATGCTCCTCGTCGAGGATGGCGCTGAAATGGCTGATGGCGCGAAGCGGCGAGGTCAGGTCATGCGACACCGAATAGGAGAACGACTCGAGCTCGCGATTGGCGATCTCGAGCTCTGCGGTGCGTGCGCGCATGCCGCGTTGGAGCGCGGAGTTCTCCACCCGCAAGGCGCGGACGCTGATGGCACGCATCAGCACCGGGATCAGGAAGCTGAGGGTGAAGGGCTTGAGCAGGTAATCGAAGGCGCCGGCCTTCATCGCCTCCACCGCGGTGGCGATGGTGCCGGCGCCGGTCATCAGGATGCCCACCGCATCGGCATCCAGGCGCTTGACCTCCTGCAGCACGGCGATCCCATCCATGCCCGGCATCATGAGGTCGGTGAGGATCAGGTCGTAGCGCGTCTTGGCGAATGCATCCAGGGCAGTCCGGCCGGATCTGAAGCCATCGGCGACATAACCATGATGATGGAGGGCGTCGGTGAGCGCCTCCAAGGGCGCCGCCTCGTCATCGACGACCAGGATGCGGATAGAGCCGGGAGGCGCGCTCATGCGGGCGACTCCTTCCGCCGGGTGTCCTGCGGCGGAGGCCCCGGCCTGGACCGCCAGCCGGGGCATGGCAGCCCGCAACACCGCGCAGGTCCTGGCGTTATATATTCATATATAGGTGAATGCTGGTCGACGCTGGTGGACGGCATAGCGCCCATTGGAACCGCACCCGGTCGCAAAGCCATGGGGAATTCGCGCAGGTCGTGGAGTTCGGCCCGGCGGCACCGGCAAGCTGGATCACTTCGCGGCCGGTGCCGGCACGGGGGTCGCTTCCGGGGGCGGCGAGGCTGGGGTGGCGGGTTTGGCCGAGAAGTCCACCCGCGGGGCGGCCTTGGCCGTCTCGGGGATCTTGAAGTATTCCGCGCGTTCGGCATGGGCGAAGGTATTGACGATGCTGCCCATCGGGCCGCGGATCGCGGCGTTGAGCGCCTTGACCGCATCATTGTAGCGCTGACGTTCGACGGCGATGCGGTTCTCGGTGCCCTCGAGCTGATCCTGCAGCTTGAGGAAGCCCTCATTGGCCTTGAGCACCGGGTAGTTCTCCTGCAGCATCAGCATGCGCGAGAGCGCCGATTCGACCGAGCCGGCAGCCTGGGCCTTGTCGTTCACCGACTTGGCCTGGAAGTAGGATTCCCGGGCCTGGGCGAGGTCGTCGAACACGCCCTTCTCATGCGCGGCGTAGCCCTTGACCGTCTCCACCAGGTTGGGGATGAGGTCGAAGCGCCTCTGGAGCTGGTTCTCGACCTGCGACCATTGGCTTTTGACGCCCTCGTCCAGGGAGACTACCGACTGGTAGGTGCTGCACCCGCCGATCAGGGTCAGGAAGGCGAGCAGGGCGATGGCGCCCAGAGCGATGAAAGCGCACCCTTTGCCTGACATACGCATCTCCCGGTTGAATGGCCAGCACCCTAGCGCCTCTGGGTGGGTTCACCAGCTTGCACCGCCTCCGCCTCCACCGGAGCTGCCGCCTCCACCGCTGAATCCACCGCCCGACCCGCTGCCGAAACCGCCGCCGAAGCCTCCGCCGCCGAAGCCTCCGCCGCCGAAGCCGCCATAGGAGCCGCCCCAGCCGTAGCTTCGGGGGCCTCGGAGCTTCAGGAGCACCAGCGCGACGACGAGGATGAGCAGGTACACCCAGACGCCCGCGCTGTTCTGGCCCGCTTGGTGACGTGCTGGCGGGACGTAGCGCTCGGTGGCGGCGATGCCCAGGTCGACCTGCTGGGCATTGGCGATCTCGCCCGCGACGGCACGCACCATGCGCTCGAGCCCCTGGCTGTAGAGGCCGGATTTGAACTGCTCGATGGCCGCGGCGCGCGACAGCGATCCGCACCAGGAATCCGGCAGCACCGGTTCCAGGCCATAGCCGGTATGGATGCGCACATGATGGTCGTCGACCGCCAGCACGATCAGCGCGCCATTGTTGGCCTCGGCGCGGCCGAGCTTCCATTGGCTGAAGATGCGCTGCGTGAAGCCGACGATATCCTCCGGCATGGTGGTCCTGACGATCAGGACCTTGACCTCGGCGGTGGTCAGCTGACGCAAGCGCAGCAGCAGCTCGGTGATGCGGCTCGTGGTCGGTGCGTCCACCACCCCGGTGCGGTCGACCACCACCAGGGTGGAGGTGGGGACGTTGACCACCTCCTCGCCGCGGGCGGCGAGCAGGAGCATGAGCAGCAGGAGCGTGCCTGCGCTACGCGTGATCACAGCGCTCCTCCAAGCCGCTCAGCAGGCGGTGGATGGCGATCAGGAGGTCGCGTCCGGTCTCGCCCTGCCAGGCGCGCATGATCGGCGTCAAATCGAGCGCGAGCAGACGCTGGGAGTCGGCGATGACCGCGCTCGGGGCGCCGGGGCAGCGCTGATGCTTGAGGTAGAGCATGCCGCCGAGCACGCGCAGCGCATGCTCGGCGAGATCGACGAGCGGCTGGTTGATGCTCGCCGGTCCGCGCAGCAGGCGCTGCCTCAGGGAGATGCACAATACTGCGCATTCGCGTTCGCACTGCAGGCGCACATGCTCGCGGGCGAAGCTCAGGTCCTGGAAAGGGTCATGTCCGAGCAGGACCGCATGGCTGTTGGTGATCTCCAGCCATTCCAGGGGAAAGGTGTCGAGGGAGGTCCGGATGAGGGTGGCGGTGACGAGCAGCGGGGCCGCCAGGCCGAGCGTGACCGCGCCTGGGCCGAGCGCGCCCAGGCGTCCGATGAGGTCGAGGTCGTCCCTGGTGAAGACCATGACCTGGTGGATGGGCCGACCAGGACACCAATCCGGGGTCAGGGCGGCGCCGAAGAGGCACAGGCTCTCCAGGCGGTCACCGCATAGCGCCGCGACCTTCTGGGCGTAGTCGGCAAGGCGGCTGCGCAGTGCCGGAGGCAGCACCGCAGCTGCAGGACCGGATGGACGGGCGGGGTCACGCGACTGGTCGGTGCTCTCCGGGCTTCCTGGAGGGACGGGCGATGGGGTCACGGGACCTCCGATTCCGGGTGCGAGATGTCGGGAACGATGACGGCCAGTCTCCGTCCAGCGCATTGATCGTCTACTGGTGGTTCACGCCATGGATCTGCCTGGCAGCCCCGATCACCGAGTTGCCATGCCACAGCGGTCCGTCGGTAGACCCGCCCCGCAGCATGGCGGACCATGCTCCTCGAGGTGCTGGTGGATCAGTATCCGGCGCGCACGGAGACGCCGCAGACGAAGCCCGGCGAGACTTGGAGCACATCGCTGTAGTTGCGGATGGAGGTGCCCATCAGCACCTCGCGGTCGAAGGCCGCGCCGGCGAAGAGCGAGCCGCCGATCAGCTGGGTGATCTCGATGCCGATGCCGCCGGTGACGCGCATGCTGCGGAAATAGACGAACTGATCAGAGTCGATGTAGCTCGGCCATTTGTAGATCTCGGTACCCCAGTCGTAGGCGGCCTGGAGGCGCAGCCAGCGGGCGCGCTCGAACGGCTTGACCCAGCCCCCGGCATGGACGTTGCCGAAGATCGAGGCCGAGACATCGGCGAGCACCGATGGGGTCGGACGCCAGTTGGCGAGGAAGAACGGGATGCCGATGATCATCCTGAAGGTCTTGTCCGGATTCCATTCGTAGGCCACACCGGGGAACGGCACGTTGTTGAACAGTGTCCGGTCATTGGAATAGCTCAGGGTGAACAGCCAGGCGTCGCCGCTATCCAGCGGCATCTTCATGAACACTGATGCCCCTACGATCAACCCGGCGGTGGTGGAGAACGGCTTGGGATCGTCCGAGCCGAAGGACGCGCTCGCGCCATAGATGTATTTGCTCGCCGTCACATGGCGGTACATGCCGCCGAAGCGCAGATCGTAGAGGTGATCCGGGAAATCCCCATTGGGCAGCAGCGGGGCCGTGGTGTCGGTAGCGGCTTCCGTCCAGGAGGCGCTGATCTGCACCTCATCGTTGGCGTCGACGAACGGCTGGCCGCGCACCCCCCCGCGGAATACCGTATGGTCGTAGGTCCCCAGGTCGTCGGGGAGGTTGACCTCGGGTTCGATGTCGACGTTTGCGGATGCCGAGGCGGTGAACGGCTTGATCTCGGGATTGATCCAGCCGTAAGCGGTCCCGGATTCGCCGATGACTGCGGCATCGGCATGGTCCGACACAACGCCCCAGATCAGGCCGGTCAGCATGGGCACGACCCACGATGGGCTGAGGGACGGGCAGGAGCGGAGGCGCATCGGCATGGAGGAAACCCTGGGCAGGTCGGTCCGACGGTAGCCGGGTTGGACGCTGACGCCATGCTCGGAGCGGGCACGATGGTGGCCGAGGGGCGATGGCTCAGCGCCGGATAGCGGGTTCGGTCAGGGTCTGATGCGGACTCGGCAGTTCCGGCGATGGCATGCACATGTGGCAACCATCACAACAGCTGTTCTCATAACCGCTTCAGCGCCGCATGTGGTCAGTTCCCAGTGCTGTCATGGTGTCGTCATGCAGGGGACGGATTGACGTCGATGGCCACGGTCAAAGGTTCATGACCTGAGGGAGGCGACGCTCCCTGGGCAGTCCTGCGGGACTTCGGACCAACCATTGACCCGGGGTGAGGCGAACAAGGCTCGTCTCACCCATGGCAGCGCCTCCAGATCCGTCCGTGCGGCTCCCCCAGTCGGCAGCGTCATCCGCCATGATCGATGCGGCGACCACGTGTGGGCGCCATGCCGTGATCAGCCTGGCAGATCGAGCGCTGCTGCTCCTGATGGCCGCGCTCGGCTCGGCGGCCGGGCTCGATGCTCCGGCGCACGGTCCGGACGGAGCTGGCGGATCGCCATCGGCAGCGGAGCCGACCGTGGAGGTCGGCTTCACCGTCAGCTATGCCGAATCTATCCCGGACGATGCCTGGGCGATCATCAGCGGCCCTGTCCGTTGGTCGGAGGCCGACTGGCTTGAAGCGGCCGCCATCGGCGCCATCGGCGTGACCCTCTATGGCTTTGATACGCGCATCCGCACCTGGGATCAGGACCACCGCTCGGCAAGGACCGATCGCTGGGCAAAGGACATCCGGCCGTTCGGCCGGCAATACATCGCCATTCCCCTGGTCGGGGCAGCAGGAGGCAGCTTCATCAGCGATGATCCCCGGCTGATCCGCACCGCGCTGCTGGGTGGCGAGAGCCTGGCCACCTCCCTGGCTGGATACGGCGGCATGCAGGTGCTGACCAATCGTGCCCGTCCGTCGTCGGATGAGGGCAGGGCGCATTGGCATGGGCCCGGTTTCACCCACGACCAGTCCTTCCCATCAGGCGAAGTGACCGCCGCATTCTCCTGCGCCACCATCCTGGCGGAGGAGTGGAAGGATCTCCCGGGTGCCGCTCCGGTGTCGTATGGCGTCGCCTCGCTGGTAGCGCTCGAGCGCATCAACGACAATGCCCATTGGGCCTCCGACGTCTTCACCGCCGCAGTGCTCGGATATGGCGTCTCGCAGGCGGTCGAGCGGCTGCATCCCATGACCTCTACGCATCTGGGCATCATAGCCATCGTGCCGATCGTGACTGCCCGGGAGAAGGCCCTGTCGGTGACCCTCTCCTTTTAGCATCAGTCGACTGCATGCGACCTGGCGGGCAGTGGTCGGCGCCTCAGGCGCTTCCGCAGCGCTGCCGCTGCCGCTGCTGCTGCCAGGTATACCAGCCGCCTGAGCAGGTGCGGGCATCCACACCCTGCTGACGCAGGAAGCGCACAGCGTAGTAGGCGCGCTGGCCTGCGGCGCACATGACGTCGACGGGTGCGCCTGGAGGCACCTCGCGCCAGCGCGCGCGCAGCTGGTGGAGGGGGATGATCAGCGCTCCAGGCACCGTGCCCAGGGCGGTCTCGGCGCTCTCGCGGACATCGAGCAGGGTATGGCCCGCGGTGCCGCAGGTGGCGAGGTCCGCCAGCGGTGCATCGCCGCTGAGCTGGTTGTCGGCGATGAAGCCGGCGATGTTCACCGGATCCTTGGCGGCGCCGAATTGAGGCGCATAGCACAGCTCCGCCTCGCTGAGGTCGTGCATGGTCCCGCCCAGCTGGATCGCCATGGCGATGACGTCGATGCGCTTCTCGACGCCCTCCTCGCCGACCGCCTGTGCACCGAGCACGCGACCATCGCTCTGGCGGTAGATGACCTTCATGTGGATCGGCTTGGCGCCGGGATAGTAGCCGACGTGGTGCCCGGGATGGAGATGCACGGCCTGGTAGCCGGTGATGCCGGCACGCTGCAGGAGCTTCTCGCTCGCCCCGGTCGAGGCGATGACCAGGCCGAAGGCGCCGCACACGCTGGTCGCCTGCACGCCGCGGAAGCGGGCGCTGCGGCCGCAGATGGCATCGGCGGCGATGCGGCCCTGGCGGTTCGCAGGGCCGGCGAGGGGGATGACCACCTTAATGCCGGTGGTGAATTCGCTGGTCTCCACCGCATCGCCGACCGCCCAGATGCGCGGATCGGAGGTGCGCATCGCATCGTCGACGGCGATCCCGCCGCTTGCGCCGATGGAAAGTCCAGCCGCACGCGCCAGGGTGGTCTCGGGCTTCACCCCGATCGCGAGGATGACCAGGTCGCTGCGGATCGAGCCGCCGCTCTCGGTGGCGGCGACCAGGGACCCGGACTCGCTGCGCAGGGCGGTCACCGCCTCGCCGAGGCGCACCGTGACACCCGCCTCCTGCAGGCGCACCCTCACCGGCTCCGCCACCTCGGGATCGAGGGGCGGCATGAGCTGCGTGGTCTTTTCGACGATGGTGACCGCCAGGCCGCGATGATGGAGATTCTCGGCCATCTCCAGGCCGATGAAGCCGCCGCCGATGATCAGGGCCGAATGGGCATGGTGGTCGGTGATCCAGGAGCGGACCAGCTGGGAATCCGGGATGGTGCGCACCGAGAAGACACCCGGGGCATCGATGCCCGGGATGGGTGGCTTGATCGCCAGTGCACCGGGCGCCAGGACCAGCGCATCATAGCGCTCCTCGCGCACCGACCCGGTGGCCAGGTTGCTGACGCTGATGACCTGGCGCTGGCGATCGATGGCGGTCACCTCGTGCCGGACCTTGACCATGATGTTGAAGCGGTCGCGGAAGAGCTCGGGGCTGGCGACCAGCAGGGACTTCTCCTCGGTGATCACATCGCCGACGTAGTAGGGCAGTCCGCAATTCGCGAAGGAGACATGCGCTCCCCGATCGAAGAGCAAGATCTCGCAGCTCTCGTCGAGCCGCCTCAGGCGCGTGGCGCAGGAGGCTCCGCCAGCGACGCCACCGATGATGAGGATGCGCTTGGTCATGGCCGAACTCGCTGGGCTGGAGGGAAGCAGGGGGGAAGGGTCAGCGGTTCCAGGGCATGCGGGCGAGCAGCATGCCCATCATGCAGGTGTCGGTGATGCCGGCGATCGCAAGGCCGGCTCCGACGGCGCCGGAGAGGGCAAACCAGTAGTGATGGACGGTGTATCCCAGGACCACGCCGGTGAGCACGATCAGCCCGGCAGCGATGCGGACCTGGCGTTCCAGGGCGATGGCGGCCTTGCCGCGTACCACCGGCAGCCCGGCGGCGACCCAGGCATCGGTTCCCCCGGCGACCACCACGCCCTGCATGCCGGACTCCGCCAGCCGGCAGGCGGCCGTCTGCGCCCGGGCGCCGCTCTTGCACAGCAGGTGGATGGTTCCCCCGGCGGGGATGATGGATGCCAGCGCCGAGGGATCGAACTGGTCGAGCGGCGCCAGGCGGGCGCCATCGGCATGGACGGCCCGGTACTCGGCAGGAGTGCGTACATCGATCAGCACGGCGGTGCCGGCGCTCAGCCGGCTGCTGGCTTCACTTGGGGTGCAGGTGGCGATGGACATGCGATATCTCCGCTCATGGGTCTCGACGGTGACGGGTGGCCTTGGTGGTGCGCGGCAGGCCGAGGGAGGCGTGCTGGTCCTGGATGTGGCGGGTGACGCCCTCGCACATCACCTGGCAGAGCTGCGGCACCGAGGGATCGAGGATGGAGCAGAACGCCTGCGTCCCGTGGCGCCGCACCTGGACGAAGCCGACCTGGCGAAGGATCGCGAGGTGCTTGGAGGCGGATGCCTGGCCGATCCCCAATTCATGGGCCAGGGCGCTGACCGTGCATTCCCCCCGCTGGAGCCGGACCAGGATGCGGATGCGGGTCGCATCGGCGAGGGCGCGGAAGCGCTCGGTGATGCGGTCGATCATCGCGTTGTTTGGCGTGTCCATGAGTGTATTCTGAGTAAGGAATATAGGAAACAAGGAAAATATTAGCGACCGCTCTTCCAATCCCTGCCGGCAGGCGAGCGCAAGCCGGGGGCAGCTGAAGAGAGGGAGGCGGGCGGCCTAGAACCGTCATCCGTCAGTCAGGTGGGGCGCCGGGCTGATGCAGAATGGTGGAGAGTGCATCCTTGCACTCTGTCCGCAGCGGGGGTAATACGGGGCCACATGGGAACCCTCACCGTCCGGAAATACGGCATTTCCCTCGACCCGCTGGAATTGGTCGATTTCTCGGAGAAATTCGAGTTCTTCTCCGAGACCTTCACCGAACTGGGCTTCGATCAGTCGGGCACCTACACCTTCCGCTACAGCGATGACGAATGCATGATGAAGGCAGAGCTGCAGCGCTCGCAGGATGGCTATTTCCTGTGGGTCTACGTGCAGGCCTTCGATGAGCATGAGCACCGGGTCAAGGAGATCGCCCAGGCCTTCGGCGGTTATGCCGTGGTCGGCGGCAAGAAGCCCGCCTAGCGCGAATCCGCCCGGTGGCTGGCCATCCGGCAGGCCTCAGGTGGAGCGCTCGCGGCGCATCTGCGCCGCCAAGCTGTTCGGCCTCGATTCTGCCCTTCGTTGACCTGCTGCGGGGGCCCACCAGAATCCGCTCGCCCAACCAGGAGCGCCTTGCCGGCCACCCCTGGTCGCGTTCGCCGAACCATGCGACCTGATCGGAATCCGCCGACGTGCTGTTCAATTCTCTGACCTTCGTCGCATTCTTCGTCATCGTCTACCTCCTCTACCGCGTGATCCCGGGCTGGGGGATGCGCAAGAACCTGCTGCTGGTGTGCAGTTACATCTTCTACGGGGCCTGGAATCCCCCCTTCGCGGCGCTGCTGCTGACCTCGACGGTGGTCGATTGGTGGCTGGCCGGGCGCATGGACCGCGAGAGCATCCAATCGCGACGTCGACTGTGGCTGACCCTCAGCCTGGTGACCAACTTCGGATTCCTCGGCTTCTTCAAGTATGGCAACTTCCTGCTCGACAATACCGTGGCCCTGCTGGGCGCCATGGGCATCAGCTACCATCCGCCGCATCTGGACATCCTGCTGCCGGTCGGCATCTCGTTCTACACCTTCCATACCCTCTCCTACACCATCGACGTCTACCGCCGGCAGCTCAAGCCGGAATACTCGCTGCGCGATTTCGCCCTGTTCGTGTCCTTCTTCCCGCAGCTGGTCGCCGGACCCATCGTGCGCGCCCGCGACTTCCTCTACCAGCTCAAGGATCCGCCGGCGCCGGTGCGCGGCCGCTTCGCCTGGGGGGTGTTCCTGATGACCATGGGCCTGTTCGAGAAGGTGGTGGTCGCCGACACCCTGCTCGCGCCGACTGCCGACTTGGTATTCGGCCATCCCTTCCCCCTGGCCGCGCTCGACGCGTGGGCCGGTGCGCTCGCCTTCGGCATGCAGATCCTCTGCGACTTCAGCGGCTACTCGCTCACCGCCATCGGCGCGGATCTGTGCTTCGGCTTCTACCTGCTCGACAACTTCAAGTTCCCCTATGGTGCCTCGGGGTTCTCCGACTTCTGGCGCCGCTGGCACATCTCGCTTTCCTCCTGGCTGCGCGACTACCTCTACATCCCCCTGGGCGGCAACCGGCTGGGAACCGCGCGAACGTGCTTCAACCTGATGTTCGTCATGCTGCTCGGGGGATTGTGGCATGGGGCCGCCTGGACCTTCGTCTTGTGGGGCGCCCTGCATGGCCTCTTCCTGCTGATCGAGCGGGCAGTACGATTCTTCACCGCCGGTGCCACCTGGACGGATTCGCTGCTGGCGCGCACCGCCGGCTGGCTGCTCACCGTGCTCGGGGTGACCATCACCTGGGTGTTCTTCCGGGCAGCGGATTTCCCCACCGCGATGAAGACCCTGGTGAGCATGTTCGGGGCATTCGGCGAGCGCGGCGACCAGATCCTGGCGACCCGCGACCTGATCGAGGTCGGTGCGGTGGTGGCGGTGGTGCTCACTGCCCATCGCCTGCTGCGGGATTCATCCATCGAGGCGATCGTCCAGCGCTCTCCGCGCTGGTGGGTGATGTCCCTCCGACCGTG
>PLEW01000076.1 GCA_003136555.1 Planctomycetota bacterium
CCGCCGGAGGTGTTGAAGGCCTCGTAGTCCACCCCATCGAGCGAGAAGTGCTCCAGCCCCTCGAGCGGCAGCACGTCCATGCGCGCGCCCTCATGGATCACCTCGCAGGGATTGCAGTACTCGTTGATCAGGCCGTCGGTCGACCAGGTGAGGTTGTACTTGAGCTCGCCGACCGGGAATTGCGGCAACGCCCCCACCCGCAGGCGCACCTCGTCGAGGCTGTCGAAGCTCTTGGTGAGGTGATGGCCGGCGATGGCGATGAAGCCGGGCGCCAGGCCCGACTGCGGCATGAAGATCTGCCCCGGGCCGGCCTGGGCCGCTAGGCTGGCGACCTCGCGCGTGGTGGCGACATCCTCGGTGAGGTCGAAGTAGCTCGCCCCGCTGGCGAGAGCTGCGCGGGCGATGCCGGGATTGACGGTGAAGGAGCAGGCCGACACCACGCTGGTCCTGCCCGCCATCGCCGAGGCCAGCTGGCCCTGGTCGGTGACATCGAGGCGCCGGGTGTCGATGTGCGCCGTCCCCGCCAGGCGCGCCAGGGCCTTGTCCTCGACATCGCCGACCAGGATGTCGTAGTCGCCGCTGCGCGCGAGCAGGGTGGCGATGGCCCGGCCGATCTTGCCCGCTCCCAGCAGGAGAATGCGATGCATAGCGCCCTCACCTATCCTTGTACATTCGCCATCCCCGAACCGCTGCGCCGCCGGCGCTTTCCGGCCGCTCCACGTCACACACCATGGCTGTTGGAACCGCGGCGTTCATCGGATAGGCTCTCGGCGGAGCAGCCGATGCAGACAGGCAGCGACGACCCGCTTCATGCCTTCCGCTGGCAGCCCGACAACGAGGCGGCCGACCTGGTCAGCGATCTGATCTCGCTCGGCGTGCAGCGCTGCCCGGCGACCTGCCGCATGGCGGACCGGCTGCGGGAGACCACCGGGACGCGCCTGGTCGACTGGATCGAGTCGATCGACAGCCCGTCCGCCACCGGCGTGCTGCAGCAGCTCATCGCCGCCGGCTTCGTCGCCAGCGGGATGTCGGCCGAGCGCTGCAGCTACCACCGGCAGGCAGGGCGGTTCCCGGCCATCCACCTCAACGCCAGCGATCGCACCGTGCGCCTGACCATCGCGGTCGAGTCGCTCAGCGACCTGCTGGCGGCCCAGGCGCTGGCGGTGCCGATCGCCGGCTCGCCGGGGTCGACCCTGAGGCAGGCGCGCCTGGCCCAGGGCGATGCGGCGGAGCTGTGGGCGGTCGAGCGGCACGGCGATGCGCGCAGCCAGGTCTCTCCCGCGAGCCCGGCCGCGGTGCTCGCGGGCCAGAGCCACNNCGGAGGTGGCATTCCGCGAGCTCGACCATCTCTTCAGCCATGCGATCGCCGATTGCGGGCGCGATCTCGCCTGCGATATCTTCTTCGCCGCCGAGCGCGACTTCTGGCAGCGGCGCAACCGCGCCGGGCGGGTGCAGAAGGCGCACCAGGATGCCGTCGGCCTGGGCTGGGCCAACCATGACCATCATACCTACCGTTCCTCGCGGCGGTGCTTCGCGCGCATGATCGCGCTGTTCGAACGGCTGGGCCTGCGTCCCCGCGAGCGCTTCTATCCCGGGGCCACGGCCGGCTGGGGGGCGCAGGTGCTCGAGCAGCCGGTCACCGGGGTGGTGGTGTTCGCGGATGTCGACATGTCGGCCGAGGAGCTGAGGCAGGACTTCGCCCACCAGCCGTTCCCGGACGATGGCGGGGTGCGCAGCCTGGGCACCGTCGGGCTGTGGTGCGCGCTGCACGGGGAGTCGCTGTTTTCCGCCGGCATGCACCATCTCGCCTGCCGGGTCGACATCACCGCAGCGACCGCCCTGCTGGCGCATGAGCAGGTCAGGTCGATGCCGCCCTTCTCCGAGCTCCCCCATCTCAAGCAGTCCTTCACCGAGGGCGAGCTGTGGCGCGTGAGCGAGGAGCGCCTCGAGCCGCTGGTGCAGAACCGCCAGATCACCTCCGACCAGGCGCAGCGCTTCCGTAGCCAGGGCGCGCTCGGCTCCCACCTCGAGCTGGTGGAGCGCAATGCCGGCTTCAAGGGCTTCAACCAGCATGGTGTCGATGAGATCATCGCCGGCACCGACCCGCGTCGCGGCACCGGCCACTGACTCCGCCATGTCCGAACTGCTCGTCGGCCTCTCCCGCCTGCGCCTGCCAGACTTCTCCCTGATCGAGCAGCGCTTCCAGGCGCCCGCCATCGGTGATCCCGCCGCGGCGCTGCGCGCGGCGCTCGCCGACCCTGGCATCAGGGCCCGCCTGCCTCCAGGCTCGCGGGTAGCGTTGGCGATCGGCAGCCGCGGCATCGCCGAGCTGCAGCTGCTGGTCGCGACCCTGGTCGCCGAGCTCAAGCGGCTCGGGATGACGGTGGTGATCGTGCCGGCGATGGGTTCCCATGGCGGCGCCACCGCCGAGGGGCAGCGCGAGGTGCTCGCGCGCCTCGGCATCGAGGAGCGCACCGTCGGCGCGCCGGTCGTCAGCTCGATGGCCACCACGGTGGTCGCGCACCTCGAGCGCGATCCGCTTACCGGAAGCTACCGGCGCGCCCCCGCGGGGGGGGATGCCCTGCCGGTGCACCTGGATGCCGCAGCGGCGGCGGCGGATGCGGTGATCCCGGTGGTGCGGGTCAAGCCGCACACCGGCTTTCGTGGCCGCTATGAGAGCGGCATCTGCAAGATGCTGAGCATCGGCCTGGGCAAGCATGCCGGCTGCTCACGCTACCATCGCGAAGGCTACGAGCGCTTCGCCGAGCTCATCCCTGCGGCCGGCGAGGCGGTGCTTGGCAGCGGCACAATCGCCTGCGCGATCGCGGTGGTGGAGAACGCCAACGACGCGATCGCGCACCTCGAGGCGGTCGCCAGCGAACGCATCATGGCGCGCGAACCCGAGCTGCTCGAGCTCAGTCGGCGGCTGATGCCGCGCCTGCTGCTCCCGCGCATCGATGTGCTGGTGATCGAGGAGTTCGGCAAGGACATCAGCGGGGTGGGCATGGACCCCAACATCACCGGCCGCGGCGAAGGCGGCCGGCCTGCGGGCTTCGATGGCCCGCTGATCAGGCGCATCGTGGTCCTCGGGCTGACCGAGCAGACCCATGGCAATGCCACCGGGCTGGGGATGGCCGACATCATCAGCGAGCGGGTGCTCGCCGCCATCGATCGCCGGGTCACCGCGACCAACGTCCTGACCAGCGGCAGCCTGGCGGGCGGGCGCATCCCGCTCGCCCTGCCGAGCGATGACGAGGCCATCCTCGCGGCGGCGAGCTGCGTCCCCGGCGTGCCGTTCGGCGAGGTGACCATGGTGCGCATCAAAAACACGCTCGCGCTCGGGCGCATCGCCGTCTCGGCCAACCTCCTGGGCGAGGTCTCGCGAACCCCGGGCTGCGTGCCCCTGGGTCCATTCACGGGGCGCTTTGACGCACCCGCGCACTGATCCAGGCACCCAGACCCAGCGGTGCGGCGATCAGCAGCACCGGCAATCCGAGCACGCAGGCCAGGCTCAGCACCAGCGCCGCCAGACCCACCAGGACCTGCGCCATCGCCGACCACTGGGGTGCGGCGCGTTCGGCCAGCGCCCGGGCGCACACCGACAGGCCGGCGGCGGAGGCGATGATCAGGTAGACCGCGAGCACCCCACGGCCATGGAACGCCACCGTATGGTGGAGGACCCACAGCAGCGCCAGGGCGGGCGGCAGCAGCAGGAGCGCACCCCAGGCGACGCAGGTCAGCGGCCGTTCGCAGGCGCGCTCGGCGGCGAGGCGGTTGCGCTCGGGGGCGAGCAGGAATACCAGCAGAGCGAAGCCGAAGAGCGAGATCAGCGCCCCGGGATGGCCGCCCATCGAGGTGATGAAGGCGAATCCCGCATGGGGATGCTCCGCCGCGGCGGCTACCGGGTCTGCCTCGGGGGCATCGGCGGCGCAGCCGGCACCGAGCAGGGAGGCGAGGGGGGCGATGAAGCCGTTCATGCCAGGCTCCGCCGCGCAGCCAGCAGACCGATGCCCATGACCATGCCAGCCACGAGGATCTCGGCCAGGGTTGCGAGCGCCGTGGGATCGGCCGGTGCGGCCAGGGACAAGATCTCGTCGGTGGGAGACAGGCCCAGCAGCAGCGCGGCAGACACCAAGGCCGCTCCGGCCAGGCTCCAGGCCAGCAGCTGCGTCGTGGATCTCCTCGGCGCCGGGCTGGCGCGGATGCGTCCGAACACCGCGGCGGTGAAGGCGGGATCGCTCGCAGACGGCGGATCGTGGGGCGGGTGGTCGATGAGCTGCTGCAGCAGGCGGTCGGTATCGTGCATGGGGGGGTCCCTCATTCCTGGGTGGCCAGGCCGAGACGCTCGGCCAGCTGGGTGCGCAGACGGTGGATGCGCACCTTGAGCGCATTGGTGCTGATGCCGAAATGGACCGCCAGCTCGTCGATGCCCATCTCCTGGCGGAAGCGCATCTCGTACAGGGCGCGGGCGTCGGGGGCCAGGAGCGCGAGGGCGGACTCGAGCCGGAGGGTGAGCGCCTGCAGGGCATCCTGCTCGCTGAGCGGACGGCTGGGATCAGCTTCGGCCTGGGGGACCGGCAGTCCGTCGCCAAGGGGCTGCTCGCGCCGCCGCGCCAGGTGATTGACCGCCAGGCGCGTGGCGATGACCAGCAGCCAGCCGCGGAAGGGATAGGTCGCGTCATAGCGCCCCAGGGCCTGATAGGCGCGCACGAAAGTGTCCTGGGCGAGATCCTCGGCCGCGTTGCGGCCGGCCAGGCGGGACAGGTGGCTGATGATGCGGCCCTGGTGGCGGTCGATGAGCTGGGCGAAGTGCTCGCGGTCGCCTGACAGCACGCGCTCGACGTCGGCGCGATCGCTCTCGGCGGTGCCGGAGGTGATGCTGCCGGTCATCGCGCGCTGCGGCTCTGTCGCGGGCCGCGGGGGTGCCAGGAGCGCATCTCGCCAGCTGGGAGCGATGGTGTGCATGGCACGTGGCAGTCCTGGTGAGCGGATGCAGGGCCGGGCCGGAGTGGCGTGCCCATCAGGGGATACCGGCCAGAGGACCGCCGGTTACCGCTCCAGGCGGTGGTCTCCGGCGGCACGCGGGACGTCTGCCAGCTGATCCGGACCGTGTGCACGGCGCCCTGGAGCAGGGTCAGGGTCTCCAGTGCGGGTGATCCGGCCATCGGCGATGCCACCATACGGGGTGCCTCGGGAGAGGGAATGCTGGCGCGGCAGGGATGGACTCAGCGGATGAGCGGCTCGCTGATGCGGATGGTGGCGGTCCGCGATTCCTGCATGATGGCGGCGGGGGGATGCGCTGCCGGCTGATGGGCGGCCCACCAGGCCTGGGCCTGCGTCTCGCTCCAGGCGAGCTGGTCATCCAGCGGAATGCGCTGCAGCGTCGCGATCACCGCCAGCGCGCTGAGCGGGCGGCGATCGGCTTCCTTGCTCAGCAGCGCCATCACCAGGTCGCCGAGATCCTTGGGCAGGCGCTTGCCCGCGGCCAGCGCGATGTGCGCCGGCGGGTCGTTGATCTGCCGCTGGAGCATGCGGTAGGAATCGTCCTCATCGAACACCGTGTGGCCGGAGAGCAGCCAATAGGCGACGCCACCCAGGGCATAGAGATCCGAGCGCGCATCGGTCGGCAGGCCTTTGGCCTGCTCGGGGGCCATGTATGCCGGGGTTCCCTGGATGATCCCGCCCGAGGAAGCGCGGTCGGCGCCCTGGCGGTCGGCGACCAGACCGAAATCGAGGACCTTGGCGACGTCCACCTCGAGCCCGAGGCGGCAGAGGTAGATGTTCGCCGGCTTGATGTCGCGGTGGACCAGGCCGTTCTGATGCGCCTCGGCCAGGCTGTGGCATACCTGCATCAGGATGCGGATGACGCGTCCAGGTGGCTGGGCCCCATGCAGCGCGACCAGGCGTTCCAGGTCGAAGCCGTCGAGCAGCTCCATGGCGTAGAAGAACGAGCCATCTCGGGTGAAACCGAAATCGTAGACCGTGACGGTATTCGGGCTGCGCAGACTGGCGGTCGCACGCGCTTCGCGCGCGAAGCGGACGCGCGTCAGCTCGCGCTCGCTGCTGGTGCCGGCGATGGCATCCAGGCTGATGAGCTTGAGCGCCGCGGGCCGGGCGAGCAGATGGTGCTCGGCCTGCCAGATGTCGCCCATGCCGCCAGAGCCCAGGCGCTTGATCAGGGTGTAGCTCCCCAGCGCCTCCAGGCGTTCGCGTGCTTCCTGTTCCTTGGCGCGTGCGGAGAGCACCTGCATGCGCTGGCGGGTGAGCAGCCTGGTCAGGAGCAGGCCGACCAGGGCCGCGCCGAGGACCGCCGCGAGCTCGATGAGCAGGGAGGTATGCACCAGCCGCTTGGTCGACGCGGCCAGGGAGGTGATCGGGGCGACCATCGAAGCATACAGTACGGGGCCATGGCGCAGGTCGATCTGGCGGATGGCGGCCAATACCGGCAGTCCGACGTTGGAATGGTCGAGGAAGCGCACCTCGCCAGGCCCCGGCAGCTGCGCCAAGGCGTCGGCGAAGCCGCGCGGTCCGGAATCAGCACTGCTGCCCTGCTCGGCCGGCGCCGCGGGTGCGACCAGCATCTCGCCGGAGGCGGTGAAGATGAAGGGCTTGGAATCGCTGCTGTGCGGCGACACGCCATTGATGACGCGTGCGATCCCCCGGGCATTGAATTCGACCATCGCCATGCCGCGTTCCGGCTGCGGGACGTGGATCTCCATCGCCTGGGCGCAGCAGAGGGTCATCTGGCCCGAGCGCAGCGAGCGGTAGGGAGCGCTCCAGTGCGGCAGCTGGTCGGCCTCGGTCAGGTCCAGGAGGCGCTGTTCTTTGCCCTCCATGACGACGAGCTCGTCGGCAGGCGGCCGGAAGGTGGCTGAGGCCTGTGCGTCCACCGGCATGGGCGAATAATGCTCGAAGCGGACGCCGCCAGGTCCGGGGGCCTTGATCACCCGCAGGCCCATGCCGTGCTCATCGATCACGCTCAGGGCGCTGACCCCCGGCCGGGCGGCCAGCAGGCTGGCCATCGTCTTGGCATACCGTTCGGGGTCGTAATCCGGGTACTCCCAGCTGGTGGCGATCGCCTGGAGCAGGGGATAGGCCTGGGCGAGGCATTGGCTGGCGGATTCGGCGATGGTCGCCGAATCGTCGCCGAGGCGATCGCGCCAATTCTGGCCATTCTCCTCCTCCAGGCTGAGCCGGCTCAGCCCGATCAGGCTGCCTCCGGCAAGCAGCATCAACCCCGGGATGATGACCAGCATGCTCCAGGGATGGCTCATCCAGCGTCCGATGAGCCCGGTCGTGCCCCGCTTCCAGCGGAGGTCCGGCTGATCCTTGCTGGGAGGCCTGACCAGGGCCGCCGCGGTCACCGTCCTTGCATCGAAGAGGGCCGACCGTGATTCGTCAGGCTTGGACATGGAGTGACCTTCGTGCTCGCTCGCGGCGCCGGCGTCTTGGCCGACCTGCGTGGGCGATCGCTGTTCGAGGCATAATGCCTCGAACACATGATAGAGTGATGACAGCTCCATCGGCAGGACCTGGACACTGGCGCTGCATGCACGCACAGCCACGGGCGAGACGAGGGGGCTTCACCGGTTTATACGTAGAGGATCTTTGCAAATCGTGCCTACGCTAGTCCGGGGAGGGTGGGCTGCCGCCCTGGCGCAGATGACAGCGCGCCATCGCTACCGTCCGCAGTTCTAAGGCCCGTATCCGCAACTGCTTGATGACAGCGACCCGGGAGGGCGGCTGGTCCTCCTGGAGCGCCATGGCAGGGAGGGTGATCCGCTGAGCATGCGTTGACTCCGCCGGCATCTTTCTTATCGTGCGGCCCCACTACGTGGTCCCTGTAGCTCATTTGGTTAGAGCGCTAGACTGTGGCTCTGGAGGTAGCGGGTTCGAGACCCGTCAGGGAC
>PLEW01000086.1 GCA_003136555.1 Planctomycetota bacterium
CGAGAACCTGGTGATCGCCAAGGGCACCCTCACGCCGGCCGAACGCGGGATCATCAACCATCATATCGTGGCGACCATCCGCATGCTGGAATCGCTGCCCTACCCGAAGCACCTGCGCCGGGTACCCGAATTCGCCGGTGGCCACCATGAGCGCATGGATGGCAAGGGCTATCCNNATGGGCATCGCCGATGTCTTCGAGGCGCTGACGGCGGGCGACCGGCCGTACAAGAAGGCGATGACGCTGTCCCAGGCGCTGCGAGTGCTCGGCCGCATGAAGCTCGATGGCCACATCGATCCTGATCTCTTCGATGTCTTCATCGGCGAGGGGGTCTACCTCGACTATGCCAAGCGCTTCCTCGACCCCAAGCAGATCGACGAGGTCGATCTCGCCGCCATCCCAGGCTACACCCGTCCGCCATGAGCATCACCATCCTTGGCACCAGCGGCGGCCGCCTGCCGCATACGACAGCGCTCCACCGGTGCGGCGATGAGGCTTGAGCTCTTCCGGCATCTGTGGGGTGTGGCAGGGAGCTGGGAGGAATCCTTCGCCCGTGCCCGCAGCGAAGGCTTCAGCGGCATCGAGTGCGGTGTACCGGCGCCCCAGGAGCGCCCCCGTCTGCGTTCGGCTCTTGAGCGGCACGGCTTCTCCTTCATCGCCCAGATCTTCACCGCCGGCGACGACGTGGCTGGCCATGTACGCAGCTTCGCCACCCAGGTGGCCGAGGCGGCGGCCTGCGGCCCCTGCCTGATCAATGCCCACAGCGGCTGCGATTCCTGGAGCCAGTCCGAGGCGATGGCCTTCTTCGATGCCGCCCTGGTGATCGAACGCTCCTGCGGCATCGCCATCGCCCACGAGACCCACCGCGGCCGCATCCTCTATAACCCATGGACCACACGCGACCTGCTGCTCGCGCAGCCCGCCCTGAGGCTGACCTGCGACTACAGCCACTGGGTCTGCGTGGCGGAGCGGCTGCTCGATGGCGAGCAGGCGGTGCTGCGCCTGTGCGCCGAACGGGCGCTGCACATCCATGCCCGCGTCGGCTACGAGGAGGGGCCCCAGGTCAGCGATCCCCGGGCACCGGAGTTCCGCCGTCACCTCGAGGCGCACGAGCGCTGGTGGGATATGATCTGGGATTGCCAGGACATCCACAACCTGGCCACCACCTCCGCCACCCCGGAATATGGTCCTCCCGACTACCTCCATACCCTCCCCTATACCTGCCAACCGGTCGCCGATCTGGCCGGCATCTGCGCCTGGCAGGCCCAGCGTCTGGCTGAGCGCTTCAGCCAGGGGGGATGGCGTGGGAGCTATCGCCAGTCTGGCAGATCCAGCGGGGGCTAAGCGGCGCCAGACCCCAGACTTAAGCTGCGCAGCGCCTGGATCCGGGGTATGCTCTGGACGTGAGGTCAGGGTGAGCACACAGCGGGAATACGGGGGCGTCAGGCAGGTGCCAACCGCCCCGCCAAGGCGTGTCAATCGATGTCGCTTGGCGCTCGTCCGGGCGGTGGCGTCATTGGCCGCCGGCCTGGGCATGCCACTGTGCGGTGCGTCCGATATCCCCCCGGCCACCGGCGGGGGGATTGCGGTGCTGGTCATCATCCTCGCCCTGGGGCTGGTGGTGAGCTGGCAGGCCTGGCTGCTGCACCAGTCGGCACGGCGCAGCCGCAAGGCCACCGAGGGCCGCATCAGCCGCGCCCAGGGCGACGCGCTCCTGCTGAGGATGGGGCTGCGTGCGGCGCACATGGGAACCTGGGAATGGGACATCCCCGGAGGGGTGATGGTGTGGTCTGAGGGAGTCGAGTCCCTCTTCGGGCTCCAGCCCGGCGCCTTCAGCGGCACGTTCGATTCCTTCATCTCCTGCATCTATCCCGAGGATCGCGCAAAGGCCTCGGCGGCGATCGCCCAGTCGGTCGCTGCCGGAACGCGCCTGAGCATCGAGCACCGCGTGCAGCTGAGCAATGGTTCGCTGCGCTGGCTGCGCGGCGAAGGCGAGCTGATCCGCGGTCCTGCCGGCGAACCGGTGCGCATGATGGGCGTGGTGATGGACATCACCGAGCAGAAGCAGGCGCAGGAGCGCCTGCAGGCCAATGACCAGCGCAACCGCTCGGTCATCGAGGCCCTGCATGAGGGCATCATCCTCTATGCGACGAATGGCACCATCGAGGCAGTCAACCGGCGTGCCGAGGTGATCCTCGGGGTGGATGCCGACAAGCTGATCGGCCGCAGCATCACCCAGACCCTCGGCCAGGTCATCCAGGAGGACGGGCAGCCCTTCCGCGACGAGGAGCTGCCGGCGCTGCAGGTGATGAAGAGCGGACGGCCGCGGTTCAATGTCGTGCTGGGCATCGGCCAGGGCAGCCGCGAGCTGTCCTGGCTGTCCTGCAACGCCCTGCCGCTGCCCGGGGAGCACGCGGGTGGCACCGGCGGGGTGGTGCTGTCGTTCGTCGACATCACCCAGCGGCGGCGCAGCGACCGCGCGCTGCATGAGTCCGAGGAGCGCCTGCGCGCCTTGGCCGAGAACGTCCCCGGCTTCATCCTCATGGCCGACCGCACCGGCACCATCCTCTACATCAACCACATCACCGCTGGCTTCCAGCGCGAGCAGGTGCTCGGCACCAACCTGCGCGCCTACATCCGCCCTGAATTCCATGAGGCTTATTTCGGGGCGTTCGAGCGCGTCTTCAGCCATGGCGAGATCGGCAACCTGGAGCTGCAGGGGGACGGCGCCGAGGGTAGCAGCGCCTGGTACTTCACCCGCATGGGCCCCATCCGCAACGATGGCCGCATCTTCGCCGCGGTCATCGCCAGCATCGATATCACCAGCCGCAAGCAGGCCGAAGACGATCGCCGCGCCTTCGAGCTGGAGCGCGATCGGCTGCTCGAGCGCTTGCAGATGCAGATGGACCGCATGCCGATCGGCTGCCTGCTCAACGACAAGGACGGCCTGATCACCTACGTCAATCCCGCGGCCGAGCGCATCTTCGGCCATCGCATGGACGAGATGGTCGGCAGGCATCCCAACGAGATCTACATCCCTGTGCACGATCGCGAGCATGCGGCGGCGCTCTTCAGCCGGCTGGCCCTCGGCGACATGGGGGTTGCTGGCTTCAGCGAGAACATCACCAAGGAAGGCGGCACGATCTCGTGCGAATGGCACCACACCCCGCTGTTCAATGCCGGCGGCAGGTTCATCGGCATCATGTCCATGGTGCAGGATGTCACCGAGCGCAAGCTGCTCGAGGAGCAGTTCCGCCAATCGCAGAAGATGGAGGCCATCGGCAAGCTCGCCGGCGGCATCGCCCACGACTTCAACAACCTGCTGACCGCGATCATGGGCTACAGCGAACTGCTGCTGGGTGCCAGCCCCGGCGACAGCACCACCCATGCGCACGCGCTGCAGATCAAGAAGGCGACCCAGCGCGCCGCCTCGCTGACCCATCAGCTGCTCGCCTACAGCCGCAAGCAGGTGCTGCAGCCACGGGTGATCAACCTCAACGACGTGGTCAGGGACATGAACGGGCTGCTGCTGCGCGTCATTGGCGAGCACATCGAGCTGGTCACCGACCTTGAGCCCCAGCTGTGGCTGGTGCAGGCCGATCCCAACCGCATCGAGCAGGTGCTGATGAACCTGGCGGTCAACTCGCGCGATGCCATGCCGAACGGCGGCACGCTGACGATCTCCACCTGCAACCGCGTGCTCGATGATGCGAAGCAGCGGTCCTATGTCGATCTCAGGCCGGGCGATTTCGTCGAGGTCAAGGTGACCGACAGCGGTCACGGCATGGAGGAGGCGGTGCGCTGCCGCATCTTCGAGCCGTTCTTCACCACCAAGAAGATGGGCGAGGGGACCGGCCTCGGGCTGTCGATGGTCTTCGGCGTGGTCAAGCAGAGCGAGGGCCACATCTCGGTCTCGAGCCGGCCGGGGGTGGGGACCACCTTCGAGATCCTGCTGCCCCGCTGCCGCGGGGGCGAGACCGACAAGGCGCGGCGCGGCACCGAGGCGAACCTCGAGGCCAGGGGGGATGCGACCATACTCCTGGTCGAGGATGATGCCGACGTGCGTGCGCTGGTCAGCGAGACCCTGACGGCCAAGGGCTACCATGTGCTCGAGGCTGGCGATGGGGAGGCAGCGCTGGCACTGTCGGCGAATTACCCGAAGGAGATCCAGCTGCTGATCACCGATGTCATCATGCCACGCCTCGGCGGGCGCGAGCTGGCCGACCGTCTGGGCCGGATGCGGCCGCTGCTGCGCATCATCTTCATGTCGGGCTATGCCGACGACGCGCTGCAGGGTGCGCTCGGCAACCGCTCCGGTCTCGCCTTCCTCGAGAAGCCCTTCACCTCCGCCCGCCTGATCGGCCTGGTGCAGCGCATCCTCACCCCGCCGGCTGCCTGACCCGGACCAGCGCCGCGTTCAGGGCTGGCTGGAGGGGGCGATCGCGCGCACCAGTTCCTGGTAGCTCGCATAGCCGGCGAGCCTGGTGCGCGCCGCTACGCAGGCCCTGCTGCTGGCCAGCCCGGTGGTCTCGGCGAGGAAGCAGATGTAGTGCGCAACCCCCTGGGCATAGAGCAGCCGTCCGCCGGCGCTGATGGCGTAGAAGCGGGCGCGCTGGCGGTAGCCGTCGGGGCCATGGTCGCCGAGGCAGACCTTGTCGGCCCGGCCCCCGGAAGCGAGCAGGTAGAGGAAGTTGTACTCGAACCAGAACATGTGGTCGGGATTGGGTCTCAGGCGTGCGAGCGCGACACGGCAGGCGGCGCCATCGGCGAACACCGCGGCATCCTGTCCGGCAAGCTCGAGCGCATGGACGATGAACTGCCTCGCGCAGCCGCGCTCGGTGGCATTCTCGGAGAAGGCGCTCTGGCAGGCGAGTTCGCGGGTGAAGGCGTACCAGTCGCTCCACAGCGCCTGGTCGGCGGGATCGCTGGATGCCGCCAGGGCGGCGCCCATCTCGTAGGTGTAGCGTCCACTGGTCTTGATCTCGAGCCGGCCGCCGGTGATGCGGCCGCACAAGCGGTAGTTCTCCGCCGATTTCCCCGAGCCGGAGTGGAAGCCGATGCTAACCTGGAAGCGCTGGCAGACCGCCCAGCAGGCGGCGATGCGCCGCTCCAGCTCGGCATTGTCGGCGAACGGGAAGTTCTTCTGGAAACCGAAGGCGGGGGCGACGAAATGGATGACCATGCCGAGGGATTCGCACAGCGCGAGCATGGTGGCGAGGGTCGCGGGGGTGGTCAATCCGGGCAGCTCATCGATGGACAGTTCGCGGAAGTAGTCGCGGCCGACCGTGGTGGTGAAGGCGGCCAGGCGGGCGGCGGCATAGCGCTCGTCGCGTCGCTTCATCTTCTGGATCGCCGGCCAGACCTGGATGATCAGCCGCGCGAAGGCCTCCTCTTCGATGGCCACCCCGGCGGACTGGACGCGTGCGCGCACCTGGTCGAGCCGCTGCGCGCCAGCCAGCGCCAACGCTTGGGCGCATGCGGCTTCGCCTGCCGGCGGCGCCGCGGTGATGCTCAGCTCCGGCGAGAGGTCGAAGGTGATGTAGCTCGCCAGCAGGCAGCCGGCGACCAGGCGCTCCTCGCGCTGGTCGAACGTGCCGCCGACCGGCTGGTGGTCGGCATTGAAGCCCCAATCGATGCGGCGGCGGTGGAAGCCGGTCTTCAGCTTCGACAGCACCGCTCCATGGCTCATGCCCTCTACGCTCTGTCCCTGGTGGCCTTCGGGGACGTTGGCGCCGATGAAGGGGAACGGCACGCTGTCGAGCCTCCCGGCGAGCATCGCGTCGACGTCATAGACCAGCTCGCGGGGGATCGAATTCTGGTTGGCGGTCATGCTCAGGCCCAGCTCGGCCATCGCCCATTCGACCGCCGGCCAGTGCAGGGTGGTGAAGCGCGCGCCGATCCCCAGCGAGCTTCCGGATAGGCTGCCGCGTGCGCTCGGGAAGATGGTGCTGGTGGGATCATGGACCTGCACCAGGTTCTTCAGCCGCAGGAGGTTGTCCCAGCTGGCGGGGAAGGCGCAGCGGCTGTCCCCCTGCTCGGGGATGACCATGCCGTGGGCGAGCGCCTCGACCAGCGCGGGGCGTACGGCCGGGTCATGCGCGCGGGCGATCCAGGCATGGTCCCCGCTGGCGTTCTCCACCAGGTTGAAGGTGCCCAAGGCAGTGGCGAAGCTGCTCTCGGGGTGGTGGGTGAGGACCTCACCGGTCGACAGCTGGGCGCGCAGGGTCGGCCAATCGAGGCAGAAGTCCGGGCTGATGCAGGGATTTGCAGCGATGCGCAGATCATGGCGGAGGAGGAAGTCGTTGATCGTGGCGGGCATGGTCGTCCTCGAGGCCAGGCAGTGTCCCCGCTATGGCGGCAAGGGAAGTGCCGGCATCCAGAGCGCCTGGCGATGCGTAGAGAGAACACCGGGCCCGCGCCCTGTCCAGCCCGCCTTGAGCATCGGCTGCGTCCTGGTACACCTGAACCTCCGCTGGGAGCTCCGCCATGAATCGTCCATCAGCCCATGCCATCATCCCGCTCATCGGCATCTGCCTCCTGCTGGGGGCATGCGGTGAGCGTCTGGTGCGCGAGGAGTGGCAGCCCGGGCATCCCAAGCGCTCCGGCACCTTGGTCTATGGCAAGCAGGAGGGGCCGTGGAGCTACTGGTACGACAATGGGCAGAAGCAGGCCGAGGGCAGCTGGAACCACGATTACCAGGATGGCACCTGGACCTTCTGGTACGCCGACGGTGCGGTGCAGCAGAGCGGCAGCTACAGCGGCCAGAACGCCTCGCCGCTGCACTGGTCGAGCGCGCCGCGCACCGGGCATTGGCGCCACTTCTATGAGAACGGCCAATTGTACTGCGAAGGCGATTATGCCGCGGACCGCCAGGACGGGGTATGGACCTACTTCACCCAGGATGGCAAGCCGTACGCCACCGGCAGCTTCCTCAGCGGGGTCAAGGATGGCGAATGGACCTGGTGGCTCGCCCCCGGCAAGCCCAAGGAGCGCGGCTCCTTCGCCAAGGGCGTGAAGATCGGTCTGTGGAGCACCTGGTCGGCCGACGGCACCCTGGTCAAGCGCGAGGAGTACACCCTCCAGGGTGCGCCGGTGGCCACCGTCGAGGCCCCCGTCCAAGCTTTCACTGCCCAGCCGGTGGCAGCCGCCGCCAAGCCGGCGGAGCAGCCCGCAGTCGAGGTCAAGCCAGCCACGGAGATGATCATCCTGCCTGCCGCCGGCGTGCCCTCGCTGTCGCCGATCGAGAGCGCACCGCGCCTATGGACCCCCCACCAGGAGGGGAATGCCGGTGCTCTGATCGCGCACTACACCTCCAGCGGCCCGATTGCCGGGGACGACGAGTACGGCAATCACAGCGACTCGCTCTTTGGCCGACCCGGCAAGCGCCAGCGCACCGAGCTATTGGGCAAGAGCCTGCCCCAGACCCGCTTCCTCTCGGCGCGTGGCGAGGTGATCGAGCTGAAGGACCGCATCGGCAACCATCCCGTGCTGCTGGTGATCCTGCGCGGCTTCTCCGGCCAGGTGTGCCTCTACTGCGCCGCCCAGACCGCGGCGATCGCCAACCAGATCGCCCGCTTCCGCGACCTGGGCGTCGAGGTGGTGGTGATCTATCCCGGTCCGATCGAGGCGGTCCCGGCCTTCGTCAAGGCGGTCGAGAGCCTGCGCAAGGAGCCGCCGCCGATGCCGCTGGCCCTCGATGTCAGCCTGCTGCTGGTGCGCGCCCTGGGCATCGAGGACAACCTCGCACGGCCGACCTCCCTGCTGATCGATAAGCAGGGCCTGGTGCGCTATGCCTATGTCGGCGAGACCATCGCCGACCGCCCATCGGTCAACGATCTGTTGCAAGCTGCAGGTGGTATCGTCAAGTGATGGCATGGCTGATCAGCACTCCGCCCGTACGCAGGTCACCCGTCTGACGCCGGCGGACCAGGACCGCACGATGCCCGTGTCCGCCTCGGCATCAGCGTCCACTCCCGCCTCCACTGCGCGGCCGGTGATTCCCGATGTCGAGCTGGGCGAGGAGATCGGCCGCGGCGGCATGGGTGTGGTCTACCGCGGACGGCAGACCTACATCGACCGGCGCGTGGCGATCAAGCTGCTGCTGGTCGACAGGGCCGGCGGCGATGAGTTCCTCAAGCGCTTCCAGCGCGAGGCCAAGATCCTCGCCGGGCTGCACCATCCGCACATCGTCGCCTGCTATCAGGCGGGGGTGACCGTTGACGGCGCGCCGTACCTGGTGATGGAATTCATCGANNTGGTGATGGAGTACATCGAGGGGCCCAACCTGCGCGACTGGCTCAACCAGCACGGGGCGATGAGCGCGCCTCAGGCGCTCAGCCTGGTGCGCGACCTGGCGCAGGCGCTCGAGCACGCCAATAGCCAAGGCATCATCCATCGCGATGTCAAACCAGAGAATGTGCTGCTGCAGAAGCGCGAGCGCGCCCAGCCCGGCGATNNCATGGCGCCGGAGCAGTTCGAGGATCCGGACCATGTGGATTTCAAGGCCGACATCTACGGCCTGGGCTGCGTATTCTACCACGCCATCACCGGCCAGCCAGCCTTCGCCAGCCCGACCCTGGCGCAGATCGTCACCGCCAAGATCTCCGGCCCAGTGCCGGATCCCTCGCGCTCGGTCGCCGGCCTCGACCGCAGCGTGGTCGATCTGGCGCGCAGCCTCCTGGCGCGTGACAAGGCCGAACGTCCAGCGAGCTACCACGAGCTGATCGAGCGATGCGATGCGCTGCTCGCCGGTGGTGCGGCCTCGCGCTCCTCATCAAACCTGCTGCGCTATGCCCTGGCGGGGGTGAGCTTGGTGGTGGTGGCCGCCACCTGGCTGGCCTTCGCCTCCTCCGCGCCCCCGGCCGCCAGCAAGACCCCCACCGCCCCGCCGTCGGCGGCCCCGGTCACGGCGCATCCGGGCGGGAGCGCCGGTCCGCCGGCCGCTCCGCCGGTTCC
>PLEW01000069.1 GCA_003136555.1 Planctomycetota bacterium
GGCTGACGATGACGGCGATACCGCCGACGAACGGCAGCTGCCGGCCGCCTTGCAGCCCAGGCGGCGCATCGCTGAAATGGTACTCGGCGAGGAACGGGACGGCGAAAGAACCCGCCCATTTCGGTCCATCATCGATCTCGATCGCATAGGCCCACTGCTTTCCGTAGAGGAATGGGCAGATGTCTATGCGGGGTGTGGCGGCGGCAACCTCGCTCGGGAGTGGCCATGACCAATCCGCTCCGCTGGCTGCGGCGCCGACGAGCACCAGGCAAGCGAAGGGGCGTAGCATGAGGGAGGCCTCTCAAAGGGGGCTGGCTGGAGGTGCAGACCGGCAGCGCTTGGTGATGCGCACGACGAATGAGCGTGGTCGTCCTGGATGAGGGTGCAATCGGCGACTGCGGATTTCGGCCAGCCCGCAGCGGGCTGGCTTGGGGAGATGGGCTGCCCAGGCCGACGCATCCGCCTTCTTCGCCATATTCGGGCTCAACGTCCCTCTCGTCAGCGGGAACTACCTACCACCCCATGCCCGAAGGCGGTCCTGTCCTATGCGCATCCTCATGGCCCTCATCTATCTTGCCGTAACCAGCGCCGGGGCCGCCGATCTGCCCATCATCCCCTCGGAGCCGATCGCGCTGAAGAAGGAGCAGCTCTTCAGCGATGATTTCGAGCGCACTGAGCTGGGGCCTGCCTGGGGGCCGGTGGTGCCAACCTATATTATCGAGAAAGGCGCGCTCAAGGGTACCCAGACCCGCTTCAATGCTCCGGCGGCGGACGGTAAGTCTGCGGTGGTCGGCCATGCAGCGGTGATCGGCACCGAAATCCCTACCAGGAACAGCGTGCTGGCATTCAGATTCCGCTTCGAGGGGGCGACGGCACTGTCGGCCGAATTCGACGATCGCAAGTATGCCGGCTCCCATTATGGGCATATCTGCAGAGTCGTGATCAGCCTCAAGGATGTCACCTTGCGTGATGAGCGTGATGGCTCGATGCGCAACGATATCTATGAGATGAGCAAGGATCCCGCCAGAAAGGCGGAGCGCAGCCAGCTGCTCGAGGGTCGCAATGCCACTTTCCCGGTTACCCTCTCGCCGGGTACATGGTACAGCATGATCCTTGAGACCGTCGATGATGCCATGCGCGCCTCGATCGACGGGAAGCCGGTCGCCTACCTGAAATCATCTGGCATCGCCCATCCGACAAAATCGAAGATCGAATTCGGCTGTGCGGGCAAAGATGGCTATTTCGACGACATCACCATCTGGAATGCCGACGCCGCCAAATAGTCCGACCGGTGCACCCAGTGCACATGGTGCGCTGCTGATGGGGCGGCTATCAAGGGCCGGCTGCATATTCCAGGTCGGTTCTTGTGTCCCAGCGTTCCCCGCCATAGTTTGCGCATAGTTTCTGAAACAGCCAGGGTGATCGATGCGATGCCTGGCGGCGCATGCTCGCGTATCATCAATCGCAGGCACATCATCCATCGCAGAAAAGGTGCAGACCATGCTGGGAGTGATGAGGTTCCTGGTGGCTACGACATGCTTGATGGGGCCATTCGCGGGCCAGGCGGCGGAAGCCCCCGTCGCGCCGGGAGGCGATCCCGGCACTGCACCGGGACAGAGCGTGAAGGCCCCTGCTGCCGCCATCGGGCAGTCGGAGGCCGAGCAGCTGGTGGCAGTCGGTAGGCAGGCGATGCAGGATTCGCAGAAGGATCCCAGCCGCTCGGTGCTCGCGGCGGTATCGTTCTCCAAGGCGATCAAGTACTACGAGGGAGCAGGGGACATCGACAGGGTTTGCGATCTCGAGGCCAACATCTTCTGGTGCAAGAAGCGGATGAACCTCGATGACGTGAAGAGCTTCGTCGCGCAGAAGGCCGGCGACACCAGCATCACCGACGCCCTGGCCAAGGCGGATGCGGTGGCGACCAAGGCGATCCCGGCATCGGAGGCGAAGAACTACTTCGATCGCGCGGAGAAATTCGAGAAGGAGCACCCCGAGGATTTCGAGCAGATCTCGGTGCACTATTTCGAGGTGGCTGAGCGGTTCGTCGGCACCGAGGTCTCCCTGGAGGCGCAGAAGCGCAGCCTGGATGCGCAGCAGAAGCAGATGAAGCAGATCCAGACGGCGAAGGAGACGGAACGCCAGACCCTGTTCACCAGATCGGCAGCCGCTGCCGCCGCCGCTGGTCAGCTGGCCCCGGTGCCCGCAGCCGCCGCCCTGCGCACAGCGGTGTCCTCGGTACGCAAGCTGTACAAGGACAACTACGCCAAGACCAAACCCTACCAGAAGCGTCGGCTGGCAGCCAAGCTGCTCGAGCAGGTGCCGGCGACCAAGGATGATCCTGTCACCCAGTATGCGCTGCTCAGCGAAGCGATCGAACTGTCGGTCGCCGTCGGCGATTGGTATGCGACTTTGAATGCCTGCGATCTCACCTCCCAGTACTTCGCCGGCATCGATGCGAAGGCGAAGAAGAAGGAGGTCCTCGGCAAAGTGCATACCATCCCGACTGCCCAGGCCATCCTCAAGCTGCTGGACAACCCCGAGGATGCCGAGGCGAACAGTGCGGTGGGGAAGTACTTCTCGCTCGAAGGCGGCAACTGGGACATCGGACTGCCGCTCCTGGCCCATGGCAGCGATGCCGATCTCAAGGCGGTCGCCGAAATGGAGAGCCTCAAGCCGACAGTCGCAGCCGAGCAGGTCGAACTCGGGGATAAATGGTATGGCCTTGGGAAAAAGGCCAAGGCCGCTGCCCAGGAGAACATGCTCGCGCGCGCCGTCTTCTGGTATCAGCAGGCGGAACCGAGCCTGACCGGCATCACCAAGGAACGCGTCTCCCAGCGGATGGATGAGATCTATCTGCAGGTCCCCGAAACGGGCGTCGATTACGACCATATCACGGTGAAAGAGTGGGATCGTCTGCTGTGCAAGTCGATTGACATCAAAGCCGACAACCCAACCAACGATTTCGGCCTGGTGCTCACCAAGGGGGCGAAGGTGCGCATCGTCCCCCATCCCACCGATGTGTGGACCATGCATTATGAGGGGTGGAGCTGGTCCGACCGGGCACCCAATGTCTTCGATACCGATCAAACCGGGATGATCCCCAAGGAGCATCGCAATCGCTTCATGAACGGTGGAACGCTCGGGATCATCGGCGTGATGATGGTCACCGTCGGCGGCGGTACGCCCATGCGTCCGGGGCTCATCGAAGGTGAAGGCAAGGTCACAGTCGGACCAAATCTGCCGAATGGCGGCCATGGGGCAGGGAAGATCCGCATCAAGGTCATCGTCATCGAAGAGGATTGAGGTCGCGCCAATGGACCATGTCGGTATGACGGCGATGCCCGTCCCGCGGGTCGGCCTCGGGCTGACGCTGCAGCCGTTGGCGGAGCCGTGGCTCCGCAGGGGATCGCCCGGGTTCGTGCATGCCGGGCGATGTGCGATCCTCATCATGCTGGTGGTCGGCTCGTGGTCGTGCTCGGTAGAGCGCATCGGCGCTGGCGATGACGGCAGTGCACCCTTCCTCGACCACCCCAATCCCGCGGTCGCCTTTCCTGCCCGGATAGGCGGCATCATCGGATGCCTGGTGGGAGTCCCGCTCATGGTCGCAGCCTTGCCTGTGACCATACCGATCGCGTCAGCCATGGATAAGGATATGGTTCCGGTCGCTCCGCTGCTCTGGTCGGCCGCCGGGTTCTCAACCATTGTCGGTGCGGCAATGTGGCCCTTCTTCGGCTGGTGGAAGGTGGCGGACGGTGCGCAGGACGCGCCTACCGGCAGTACTCCCAAGCGATAGCCGGAGCGCAACCAACGCCATGCCCCCTGGGCATCCGCGGCACCCCCGACGCCTACCAGTCCTGGCGCCACGGCTAGGGATGGGGGGGTCGCTCGTGGTCGGCCGCCGCCAGTGCGCCTGCGGGAAGGCCATCGCCGGAGTTATTGACCTTCGCGGGATCCCACCAGACTCGCCACTACATGAGGCTCGAGCAGCCCCTGATCATGACCAATCATCTGACGCACGTAGCGTCATTCACCGCACGCGTCGCGCAAAGGCCCATCCATGACGATCTGTTCCAACCGCTGCCGCTCCCTCCTGCTCCAGAGCATCCTCTGCTGCGCAGCCGTCGCCGCCTTTGCCGAGGACAAGCCGGCTGCTCCAGCCCCGGCTCCGGCCCCACCATCAGCCCCCGCCCCCGCCCCAGCCGCTGCCCCCCCGACACCGCAGCCACTTCCTCTGCGCAACCAGAGCGCGAATGTTCCGCCCTATCATCGACCGCATCAGGTGACTGAGGTCATCGAGGTCGAGAGCGCTGAGGATCTGCAAGCCAAGCTCCATGCCCTGGTCGAAGGCGGTCTCACCATCACCTCCATGGCCACAGTCCCCAACCCCACTGGGAAATCCCTCTTGATCGTAGTGGGCATGCCGCAGCCCCAGATGATGATGAGGCCCGGGCCGATCCAGCCGCCTGGTCGTCCGGCACCAGCAGCTAGCGTACCGCAGCAACAGCCCCAGCCGCCTCAGCCACAGAGTCTAACTGCACCTGGACCGCAATAGGCAGCACCGTCCGATGGCCGTGTGGGGCTTCACTGCCAGTGCCAGATCTGGGTTCACGGCGTCGCTGCATCGGTGTCCTGCCTGGTCACTGGCGGGAGTACTGCGAGTCCTACCACGAGACTCCGGGTCGTTCGCTGGGTGGCGTACCGATGTTACATCCTGACCAAGCGGACTCAGCCATGTCGGATGAGCCTCGAATCCAAACTATGGGCATAGTAATTTCTAAGTGGAGATTTCCAAGTAATCTAGGTGTGATCGATGACTGCTGGAAAAGATGAGCTGGGTGTTTCCACGAATAATCTGCGCCAGAAGTAAGCACAACCATTACTTGACTCCAGTTGCTTTTACTCCAAGGTCCGCGCCACCAACCAGGGGCCTGAACGCGTGCACATAATTGGCCGCGCCTTTGCACTCGAAGTACCGCTGGCTGTCCTCGCCGCCGTGGGTGGTCTCGCGTCTTGCTCCGTCGGCGTAGGCCCGAATGGCCAGGGCGGGGTGTTGATCGAGAGCGTCGATCTGGTGCCACCCAATGCATCGGGTGGCCAGCAGGCGCTGTCGCCCGGGCTGGCGAATTTCATCGTGCTCGGCGAGGCGATCGACAGCTCAACGACCAGCACCGATGCCTCGGCAACGATCAGCGATAAGCACGGGTTCTATCTCGGTGTGCCTGATGATGAAGGCTATCCGCAGCATTTCGCCAATTAAATGTCGTCTTTCCGCTTCCGACCTCGGCATGTGATTACGGAGCCCTTATGAGAAAGCCGCCTCATCCGGTTCTAGCGCTCGTCCTCGTGCTGTGGGCCTGCGCTGCCCTGGCCACGGGAGCGGATGCCGTTCCGTCGCCCATGCTCACAGCGCAAGGCCGTCTGACCGAGAATGGCGGTCCGGTGACAGGGTCGCGCACCTTCACCTTTACCATCCTCCAGAGCGACGGTACGCCGGTCTGGACCTCCCCCAGCATGCCCATCCAGGTGGTCAGCGGCCTTTACGCCGTGCTGCTCGGCAATACCTCGCTGAACGGGATGCCGGCGATACCAACCAGCATCCTCACCCAGGTCGGCTTGCAGCTGCAAGTCCAAGTCGGCAGCTCGACCTTGCTCCCGAATGTCGCCATCGTTCCTGCGATGCAGGCGGATCTCGCTTTCAGCGTCGCTCCCGGCGCAGTCTCCGACGGCGCCATCACGTCGGTCTCGTGGACGAAGATCACGAGCACGCCGACCACCTTGGCGGGATACGGCATCGTCGACGCAGTGCACAGTGGCAGTGGCGGTCCCTCGACCATTTCGGCTGGTGTCGGCGCTCCGACGGGCGGCAGCCCAGGTGATCTCTACATCCAGACCGATACCCAGCAGCTGTACCAGGACATGGCCGGAACCTGGACGATCATCTCCGGCGGGGCGGTCGGTCCGCAGGGTCCAGCGGGCCCTGTTGGCGCGGCCGGCCCTGTCGGCCCTGTCGGCCCNNTCTGCCGGCCCTGCTGGAGCTGTCGGGCAGGCAGGGCCGGTCGGCAGTGCGGGTGCGACGGGGCCTGCGGGACCGGCTGGCGCTGTTGGCCCTGCGGGCCCTGCGGGTCAGCAAGGCCCGACCGGCCCAGCTGGAGCCGTCGGACCAGCAGGTCCAGCAGGAGCCATTGGCGCCCAGGGCCCACAGGGACTGGTCGGCCCGTCCGGTGCCCAGGGGCCAGCCGGCGTCGCCGGCCCGACTGGCCCGGTCGGTCCGCAAGGCCCGACCGGNNAATTCCGGTGCGCGTGATCTCGGGGGTGACCACCACCATCACCTTGCTGTCGACCGATGCGAACAACACGGTCGTCGCGCTCTGTGGCTCCCTCTCCAGTACCTCCGGCTCGATGACGATACTGCTGCCGCCGGCGAGCTCATTCAGCGCTGGCGGGATCGTCCATCTGTCGGTGAACAAGCAGTCGCTGTCGTCACCGGGATGCAGTTACTCCATCAATGGCGGAGATAGCCTCTTCCTCAACGATGTCAGCTATGCCAACGCCACCTCCAATCCTGCGGTCATCACGCCGGCAGCGGCCTCGCCCTATAGCGTGCTGCCCAACGACATCGCCTTTTACAGCAATGGAAGCACGACATGGTACCAGATTCGCTGAAACCCACTGGAGGGATGCCGGGCGAGCAAGTGCGGATGCATCACCATGGGTGAGCCCTACCTCAGCGAGATTCTCATCCTGGCGTTCAATTTCGCCCCCACGGGATACACCTTCTGCAATGGGCAGACCATGCCCATCAACCAGAATGCCGCGCTGTTCAGCCTGCTGGGCACGACGTTCGGCGGCAATGGCACGACGACCTTCCAGCTGCCCAATCTCCAGGGCCAGACCCTCGTCCATTTCGGCGCCCCTCCTGGGAGCGGGACGGCGATCCTGCTCGGGCAGGCAGGCGGCGAGGTGGCCGTGACGCTGACAAATCCCCAGATGCCTGCCCATGCCCATGCGCTCATGGCGCAGCCGCAAGCTGCGAATACGGAGGATCCGACCGGATCCTATCTCGCCAATCAACGCAGCAATGCCTACGCACGCACCGCCACCCAAGAGCTTGGTGCTGGTGTTGCCACGACGTTGTCGCCCGCCGGGATGGGCACTGCTGGCGGGAGCCAAGCGCATGAGAACCAGCCTCCATTCCTGGTAGTGAACATGTCGATTGCGCTGGTCGGCATCTTCCCGAGCAGAAGTTGACCATCATGCCTGCCAGCGCGACCCGGACAGAGGCAAGGAGCGGCCATGCCATCCGATAACTTTGTGGCTGAGTTGAGCATCTTCCCCTTCAATTTCGCCCCGACCGGATTCGCCTTCTGCAATGGCCAGACCATGGCTATCTCCTCGAATACCGCACTCTTCAGCCTCCTGGGGACGACTTACGGCGGCAATGGGACGTCGACCTTCCAGCTTCCGAACCTGCAGGGCAGCACGCCGATCGGCATGGGTCAGGGACCTGGACTGTCCAGTCGGAGCATCGGCGAGGTCGGTGGCGAGGAGTCGGTGACGCTGACCATCAGCCAGATGCCGGCGCATGCGCACCAGCTCCAGGCGCTCGCGAGCGGGGCCAATGCCAACGCGCCTGGGCCGACGGCCATGCTCGGCATACCGCGAGACAATGCCTATTGCGGAGGAGCCTCCTCCTTGGTGGCGATGGAGGGGGACAGCGTGACTATCACCGGTGGGAACCAGCCCCATGACAACCGATCGCCCTATCTCGGGGTGAACATCTGCATCACCCTGACCGGCGTCTTTCCGTCGCGGTCATGAAAATGCCCTGCGAGCGCGTGCATGCAGGTGGTCCTGACCATGGTGGCGCATTCCCGGATGCGCCGCCGCGGTGCGTCCTGAGCAGCCGTGCAGCAGCACGGCGTACCGAGCGGTGTCGACCTGCCGCAGCGTCAAGGAGATGCCATGCCCAGTGAACCCTTCGTCGGCGAGATCAGCATCGCCGGATTCAACTTCGCCCCGACCGGCAATGCCCTGTGCGATGGGTCGCTGCTTGCGATCTCCCAGAACGCCGTGCTCTTCGAGCTCATAGGGACGACCTATGGCGGCGATGGCCAGACGACCTTCGGCCTGCCTGATCTGCGCGGTCGCGTCCCCGTCCATCTCGGCCTTGGCTATGTCATCGGTCAGGTCGGCGGCGTGGAGCAGGTGACCCTGACTGTGCCCCAGCTACCCAGTCACAACCATCAGATCGCAGCCTCTGCCGGCGGAGGCAACTGCCAGACGACCGCCGGGGCGACCCTGGCGACACCTCGCGATCCTGCCTACTGCATCCCGGCGAGCGGTGCTGCGGTGGCGATGGGCGCCGCCGCGATCGGCTTGGCTGGCAGCAGCCAGCCGCACGACAACATGCCACCCTTCCTGGCGATGACCTACTTCATCGCGCTGTATGGAATCTTTCCGTCGCAGAACTAGCCCGAGGTGAGCCCATGAACGATGCGAAACAGGCGATCAATCGCCGGAACTTCTTCGGCCTGCTGGGGACGGGGGTCTCCTATGGCAGCCTGCTTGCGGCCGCGCCCGCCATGGCCTCCGAGGAGCTTGGCTGGTCCAGGCGCGATCGGCCGTCAGCGGCGGTCGGGGTGATCGTGCCGCGCTCCCACCTTTACAGCGGCATGGGGGCTTCCTTCCAGGCTGGCTTGGAGATGGCCCTTGGCGCATTCTCGCTGCAGGGCCGGGAGATCGCGGCTGAGGTCGCCATGATCGATGTCGGCGGCGCCGGACTCCAACGGGTGCTGACGCAGATGCTCAGCACCCATCGTCCATCAATCATCCTCGGGATGCTCGATGCACGCTTGGCCGAGCAGGCGGCCAGCATCTGCGCCAGCGATGCGCTGTTCATCGACTGCAGCGCTGGTGCCATCGTTGCCTTGGCATCGCGTGCGCAAACCAGGCATCTGCGCTGCACCCTCGGCCAATGGCAAAGCGCCTTTGCGCTCGGCCGCTGGGCCGCGGGCCAGGGCAAGCGCGCCGCTATCCTCTCGACCTTCTACGATGCCGGGTACGACGGCCTCTATGCCTTCCGCCTGGGATTCGAGGAGGGTGGGGGGGAGGTCCCTCAGGCGGTCATCATCGATGCGCCGCATAAGCCGCTCGGCATCGCCGCTGCCCTCACCGCGGTCGCCCGCCAGGCGCCGGATGTGGTGTATGCCGCCATCCATGACCACCAGGCGGGACCATTCATGGCAGCCTGGTCGGCGAGCCCATCCGCCGCCGATGTCCTGCTGGTCGCCAACCCATTCATGGTGGAGCATGCCTGTCAGCATGCGCAGCTGACGCCGGCCGAAGGCGTGCTGGTCTGCTCTTCCTACGATCCGGCGCTGGCCGTGCCCGAGAATCAGGATTTCCGCCGCCGATTCCAGGAGCGCCACCAGCGCATGCCAGACGCATACGCCGTCCTCGGCCATGATGCGGGCACGCTGGTCGCCACGGCACTCGGTCGTGCGCCGGCGGGAGCATCGGTCCAGGAGCTCATGGCTGCGTGCACGCCCTTCGCGATCGACAGCCCACGGGGGCGCATCGCCATGGATGCCGAGGTGGGATCGCTTCGCATGCCGCATTACCTTTCGCTATGCAGCTGGTCGCATGCGGGGCTGGAACGACGTATCATCGATCGGGTCGAGTCTATCGATGAGACTGATCCGCGCATGATTGCACTGCGTGACGGGCTGCGATCCGGATGGGTGAACCCCTATATGAGCGTGTAGGCTGGCGAGGGCGGGGCCACCCTGCCGTCCCCGTGCGGCCAGCATGGTCCCGACCAAATGAGGCAAGCAGCAGGCCGGCATCCCGCCGGATGCCGGCCGTGAACCTGGACGGCGATATCCCGTTCATCATCCAGGCCCCCACCGCACCGTGACGGTCGGCGCCGTGCCACCCTGCAGGAGGCCAGCCATGGCTGAACATGCCGCGGACTCGATCGGCGAAGGCAGGCTCGACCTCGTGCCGATGATCGATTGCATCAAGCTCCTGCTGCTCTTCTTCATCCTGACCACCAGGTTCACCGTCATGGACCAGGCCATCGCCAGCCTGCTGCCACCTTCCGGGCAGGCGCAGCCGACCCGGGTGGAGGCAGCGAACCCGCCGAGGCAGATCATGCTCTCGCTCTACCCCGAGGGCTTCCAGCCCTCGGACTACCGTGACCAGATGCTGGCGCTGAAGCAGCACGGTGCCGGCGGGGAGGTGCTCGCCAATGCGCAACTGCGCATAGGCGGCGATGAGCCGTTGCACATCTCCGGCACCATCCTGAGCGGCAGAGGCGATGGCGCGGCGCTGCTGCATGAGATGGAACGCATCCACGACTATGTGTACTGGGCCCTGCGCGAGCGCGAGATCGCAGGTGCTCCAGAGCGCCGGGAACAGGAACCGGTGGTGATCCAATGCTTCAGCGGACTGTCCTGGAAATTCGCCCTGATCGCCTATGACGCGGTACGGGCGTACGAGGCCGACAGGACCGGCCTCCAACTGGCCACCGATCCCACCCAGTGGGCACTGGTGAGGACCATCGATTTCGCTCCGCCACAGGTGCGCAACATCCGCGCCAACCAACTGGGCGAAGAGCTGTACGACGTCATCAATCGGAAGTAGGGGCGGTCACTTGGGCCGCACCGGGGCAGGTGGCTGCCGAAACGATCGTGTATGAGCTATGGCGAAGCGGTCAGCGTTGCATCTACGGTGGCGATAACGGGGCTGGATGCCTCGACGTGCACGAAGCCGGATAGGCCGACCTGTTGCATTTGCATCAGCACCCGGCGGTTGGCATTGCCGATCGAGAGCGACTTCAGCTTCCCCTCATGGATGAGGCCGAACATCCAGCCGATGAGCGCGGAGGAGAGCAGTCCGATGCTGCTGAGATCGATATGGACGGGGACGGTCACGCCGCGGATCCAGACGATCGATCGCAGCTCGGACAATCCGTTATGATGGGCTGCATCCTTCTCTACCGTGATGAAGATTCCACCTTCAGTCTGGCGGACAGCGAATGGCACATTCTTGGGTGGAGTGAGAAGGGACTGCTGCATGCGGGCAGAATCCTGAGTAGGAGGCATCTGAATGCCAGTGGAAGTTGAGCTATCGCCCTGCTAATGATCAACGGATACGTCCGTGTCTGAAGTCTGTTGAATGCTGTCCCACAGCATGCTTGCGCCATCAGGTAGGCATGTGGAAGGGAGCCTCGGCGGCGCGACGAAACTGTTGCAGTCGACTCCTATCTGCGATCCCTGCCTGGGAATGGCGCCAGTTGAGGCTGGAAGCCGGCACCGGCCGGATCACCGGCAGGTGGCGAACAGGTCATCGCAATCGCAGCCATTGCAGTCGAGAGCGGCCCCGGGCGGGCCCTGGGAGTCACTGACCCTGGCAGATCGTTGGCCAGAGGTCATAGTGGAGGAGGGAATGCCTGGCATGGTGTGATGAACCACAAGCCGCCAGGCACTTGGTAACGGAACCGCTGGTCTGTTGCAGGCGATGCATGCAGTCAGGTCCGTCGGCCAGGAGCCCGGGCTCCAGCAACGGTGGCCGTGCGCCCCCCGTACTCTCTACTGACTCTATGACCTCAGCCAATCCGCCCTCGACTCCCAAACAGCCGGCCATGCCGGAAGCCATTGGTGGCTTTAGACTGCTCGAGAAGCTGGGGTCGGGCAGCATGGGGATGGTGTACAAGGCGACCCAGGTCTCGATGGCGCGCACGGTCGCGCTCAAGGTGATCCCGGCGCAATTGGCGATGAACGCCTTCTTCACCAAGCGCTTCGTCGCCGAGGCGCATGCCGCCGGGAAGCTGGTCGATCCCCATGTGGTGAAGTGCTACGATGTCGGTCAGGCGGATGGCTACTGGTACATGGCGCTCGAATTCGTCGGCGGGGGGGACGCCGCGCGGTTGGCCAAGGGCAATGGTGGCGCGCTGTCCGAGGCAAGGGCGCTGGAGATCATCCGCGACTGCGCTTCCGGCCTCAAGGCGATCCAGCAGGCCGGCCTCGTCCACCGCGATATCAAACCGGCGAACATCCTGCTGACCGACAAGGGCCTCGCCAAGCTGGGGGATCTCGGCCTGGCACGCGGCCGAGGAGAGGAAGAGGGGGTGATCGCACATGGCGGAACGGTCGGCACGCCGGCGTACATCTCGCCGGAGCAGGCTGGTGGAGCTGATCTCGATATCCGCTCCGACATCTATTCGCTCTGCGCCACCCTCTACAAGCTGGTGACAGGGCATGCGCCATTCAGCGGAGCGACGGTCTGGGATGTGGTGGCGAAGGTGATCAATGAGCGCGTGCCCGATCCACGCTCGGTCGCACCTGCGATATCGGCACGGACGGCGGCGATCATCCTCACCGGCACCAGCAAGGATGCGCTGCACCGCTACCAGGATCCGCTGGAGCTGAAATCGGACATCGAGCTGGTGCTCGAGGGTAAGGACCCGGCCGTCGCCATGAAGCTTGCCGCCTCATCGGTCAGGGCACCCCGTGCTGCCCGCGCCGCCGACCAGCCTCGCCAGGCTGCCCGTGCGGTGGCGGGCAGCGTACCTGCTGCAGGACGCACTCCGCGCCGCGAGGAATCCCCGCCCCGCCGCCGCCTGCCGCGTTGGGTGCGCAGGCTGGCATGGGGCATCGGATCGGCGGTGGTGGCCGGAGCGCTGGGCCTGCTCATGCTCATGCTGATCGGCTCGCGACAGAAGGTCGAGGAGGCGGCGGCCAGGCACAACGAGGCGCGCGCCCAGTTCGAGAAGGAGGCAGCGTCCATCGCGCTGGCCAAGCCCGAGGCCGAGACGGCCATGGCGGTGAAAGCCCCCAAGCCACCTTCCCCTGCTGCCGCTGGCGTGGCGAAGCCGCAGGGCAGTGACCAGCCGGATGCGGAGATCGAGCGCATCGCGGCAGCGCGTATGGCCATGCGGCCGGAGGAGCAGATCGCACAGGTGGTTGCCGATCTGCGCCGCCTCAACAGCGATTACGATGGCAAGATCGATTTCACCGCTTCCGATGGCCAGGTCACCGAGCTGTCGCTCAGCACCTTGGCGATCAGCCGCATTTCGCCACTTGCGACGCTCAAGAAGCTGCGCGTCCTGAGCTTGCGCGGCGAGCGCCCGGACAACAAGGGCAACCTCGACAATCTCGCCCCGATCCGCTTCCTGCAGCTGAACACCTTGGATGTCTCGAACAACACCATCCTGGACCTGTCGCCGATCGCATCGCTCCCTCTCTCAACCCTCATCTGCCAATCCAACATCATCAAGAAGCTCACTCCCCTGCATGGCATGAAGATTCGCCGCCTCGATCTCGCCGACAACATCATCGCCGATCTCACCCCGCTCGGCGGCATGCCCTTGGAATCGCTGAACCTCTCGGGCAACCAGATCCACGACCTGAGCGCGCTCTCCGGGCTGCCCTTGACCGTCTTGGACATCTCGCGCACGGCGGTCCAGGACCTCACTCCGCTCAAAGGCATGCCGTTGGCCCAGGTCTCCCTGATCGCCTGCGAGGTCAGCGACGTCTCCGTCCTGGCAGGGTCGCCGCTGAAGCAGGTGCTCCTGACGCCCGAGGGCATCACCTCCGGCCTGAAGGAGCTGCGTGCCCATGCCACCATCAGCCATATCGATGACCACTGGAGCGAGCAGCTCGACACCGCGCCCGAGTTCTGGAAGCGGCTCGATGCGGGGGAATTCACCGGCCAGGCCATCGGCGATCAGCCGATCGACGCCCCGAAGGGGCAGAATGTGCTGGCCAATGGCTCGTTCGACAGCCGCATCGGCAAGCGCCAAGTCGGCTGGATACTCGGACCGGGGGCGCGGGTCGAGCAGGAGCATGGGCAGCATTTCCTGCGCCTGACGGCAGCAGCTCCGAGAGCAGGCATCATGAGCAGCCGGTGGCTCATGCTCAAGCCGTCGTGGACGACGCTGACGATCTCGGTACGCATGCGCGCGTCAGGATTGACCATCGGCAAGCAGCAGGATTCCTGTGCGCGCCTGCTGCTCTGGTACTCCTCCAAATCCGGCGAACGCATCGGACCCTGGCCGGACATGCCGGAGATCGGGGCCGATGGCGATTGGATGGTGCATGAGTGCACGGCAGCCGTCCCATCCGGAGCCGACCGGCTCATGATCGCCTGCCAGCTCTACCTGGCGACTGGCACGGTCGATTTTGCCGACGTTTCGGTAGTGGCGCACTAAGTCTTGATCTGGTGATCAGTTGGGCGGATTGCAGTACGGAGGTACTGGAGGCGCAAGCTGCCGGAGATGCGGTACAGCGTGTCGCTCTGTAGGAATTATCCCCATGACGCGTCGACAGAGTGCACTACGCTGCCCCCCATCACCAACACCCTAGCCTGTGGATGCCCCCCATGCGCCAAGTTCCCATTCCTCTCCGCCTCGCTCTCGCAGGCTGCGCAGTCGTGCTCTGCGTCAGCTGCGGCACGACGGTCGTCTACGAGACGGCCCCCGCACCTGCCCAGCCCCCCCCGGGTCCGCCGCCCGCAGAGGTCGTGGTCCAGGAACCGGCTCCTCAGGCAGAGATCGTCGTTCAGACCGCCCCGCCCCCCCCTCGCTACGAGGTCATCACCGCCCAGCCATCATCGCGCCACATCTGGGTGCATGGCCACTGGTTCTGGCGTGATGGCGGCTGGGTCTGGCTGCCTGGTCATTGGATCCGCCGTCCGCATGATGGCGCGGTGTGGATCGAAGCCCGCTGGGAAGTCCGCGGCAACAACTACGTCTACGTCCAAGGCCACTGGCACTAACGTGCCGACGCCGACGTGAACGGGATGCCGCCATCTCGGCGGTCATCCCGCTCGTTCCTTCAGCCGCTCGACGCACCCTCCGGAGATCCCGGAGGGTGTTTGCGTGTCATTGCGGGCAGCCCGTCATGAGGACGGTCGAGAACGACGGGAAGCGTGCGTTCAGAGTGCTGGCGGGCCTTGCCGCCGGCGTACCTGTCAGACCGCGCGGCGCCGGATGCCGGTGGAGCGCAGCGCCATGAGCAGGGCCAGGCTGAGGATGCTGACGCCCAGGCCGTGGCCGCAGCCACTGCTGCTCGAGGAGGATGGCGGCGTGCCGTCGGTCACCAGTTCCTCCAGGTTGTTGTACGTGGCGCTGGAGGCCAGCGGGATGACATTGGTGTCGAGCGTGTAAGTGGCACGGATATCGTGCAATCCGGTGGCCAGCAGCGAGGTGGTGTACGAGGCGGACACGGTGGAGCCGGCACCGCTGACGGCCACTGCTGCCAGTTCAGTATCAGTATCGAAGAAGGTGACCACGCCGTCTGGTGTGCTGCCATTGCCGGATTCCACCGAGGCGGTGAACGTGACCGAAAAGCCGGCCAGGACCGGGTTCTGCGACGAGCTGACCGTCAGGATGGTGACCGCGGCGGCGTTGACGGTCTGGGTCAACTGCGGAGCGGAGGTGATGCAGGCGAGATGGGTGGCGTCACCGCCATAGCTCGCGGTGATGGTATGCGTGCCGAAGGCCAGCTGGTTGAAGCCATAGGCCGTGACATTGGTGTAATAGGTGACGTTGTTGACCACGGTTGTCTCGGTGGTGACGGTCGCGATGCCCGATGCCCCGCCCGGCGATGCCATCGGGCTGCCATCGGAGAAGAAGTTCACCTCGCCGGTCAGGGCCGATCCATCTGCGGCCGTTATCGTCGCGCTGAATGTCACCAGATCCCCGAAGGTGCTGGTGGGGATGCCCCCGACCAGCGGCGACGAGGAGGTCAGCACGATGGTGGTGGAGGTCGACGCGGTGTAGGCGACGATGGCGGTGACCGCACCGCCTGAGCTGTCATTGATGGTGACGCTGATGGTGAAGGTGCCGAGGTTGGGATAGACATGGATAAGATTGTTGGTGACCGTGAAGACCGCCGGACTTAAAGCAGCATTCACGGTCGAGACCGTGGTGTCGGGATCCGGGGCCGTTCCATCACCCCAGTTGATCGTCGCGGTGAAGGTGCTCGGATCGCTGGGGATGTAGTCCTGGAAGGAGGCGATGGTGGTGCCTGGATTGACGGTGACGGTCCCGCTGGCGACACCGGTGCCGATGACCTGCACGGGCAGCACGGTGAAGGTCGGAGCGGAGGGGAGCACGCCGGAGGTGCCGCTCGCAACAGTGGGGCTGCTACCGGAAGTGTCGGTGACCATCAGGGAGATCAGCCCAGGGCCTGCGTTGGCGAAGGCCGCAACCCCCGATACGGACACCACGTAGACATTCGCGGTCGACGTGAGCGTGACGAGGAAGCCATGGTTACCGCTGGATCCGGAGAGGGTATTACCGCCACCGGAGGTCGGGCCCCAGGACATCGTCAACGTCGCGGACGTAGCGGCACCGCTGTCGTCGAAGAAGGTCGCGATCTGGGAGGTGAACGGCTCTGCCTCGATCGGCGCCTGGGGCAGGATGGTGACATTCGCGACCAGGGCGCAGGCGCGCGATCCCACCATGGCGATGACGAGGAGCAGCAGGAATCGGGTGAAGGCGGAGACGCGGTCGGACATGCGGGCCCCAGGTTCGGCTTAATGTGAAGCCGCAGGATAGGTGCCTTGCCCAGCTTGCCAACCGATACACGGTGCCAGCCCACGTTCATCGATGAGCGCGACATCAAGGTGCAGGAAGTCTGCGTAACGGGCAGCCCGGCTCGGCCATAGGGAGGGGAAGGGCCACGCTCGGTTGCACCGCGCTCCGCCGGCAGGGGCACGCTCGCTGGCATCTCCAGCCGCCCTGGATTGCCGGGTTCAGAAGGAGTTGTCCCCGACCTGAGGCGGTTCGAGCGTCGTCGGTTCAAGGGCTTCCGGCACGCTCAGGCCCGCTATGCCCTGGTTCTCCGGTCGGCCGGCGATGAAATGGTCGCTGCCGGTCTCGCTGCCATCGGGGGCAAAGGCCTTCCACAGACCGGATCGCCGGCCATCGATGAAGAGACCGGCCTCCTTTACCGTGCCGGATGGATAGTACCACTCCCAATGGCCGACCCGGACCTCCAGGCCATCGGCCACCATGTAGTTGCCGCTGGAGGTCACGGAGCCATCGGGGGCGAGGGTGCGCCAGCGACCGACCCGGTGGCCCTTCATCACCCATCCCTGCCCGTTCGCGACCCCGGTCGCTGTATAGGTCGTCCACCGGCCATAGGGCAGGCCGTTGAGCATGGTGCCTTCGGCCACCAGGGTGCCGCCCGGATGGAAGGAGCGCCAGTGGCCGGCGCGGGTCTCGCCATCCATGAACCCCTCCAGGCGCACGCTGCCATCGCCATAGGCATGGCGGACCGGACGCAGGCTCGCGCTGTGGTCGGTCAGGGGCATGCCTGCCTGGTAGAGGGCGATCCGCTCGTTGAAGGCGGTGCGTTCCTCGGCGCTGCATTCGCGCGCCGCCGCTTGCTGCCAGCAGACCGCCTGAGCGACATCGCCCGCACGTGCGTATGCGGCGGCGACGGTGTCCTTCTCCTCGGCGCTGAGCATGCGCCCCCTGGTGTGCACCATATCCTGGGCGACGGCCAACGCCTCCACCGGGTCGAGCAGCCGCTGGTCGCAGGCGAGCGACCAGGCCAGGTCGTTGAGCTGCTCGCACAAGTCGCGCAACTGCTCGTCCTCGCGCGCATCCTCCTGGTCGGCGATCACGGCAGCGGCGACCAGGGAGGGATGGCTATGCATCACCTGGGACAACGAGCCGCCCGGTGACTTGGCAGTGAGCAGATCACGCAGCGCGCGATCGCGCAGCGCGTAGCGCCGCAGCAGGCGCGGCAGCAGTTGATCCTGGGAATAGGGGAACCACAGCGCCAGGGTGAAGCGATCCATGCCCCAGGTGCGCAGATCGGGAAGCGGCCCGTTGGTGCGGCGCATCAGCGACATGGCACGGTAGAAACCATCCAGCCGTGCCAGCAGGGGTACGGGGATCGCCACAGGAGGCGGAAGTTCGTCATCACCGCGCAGCATCTTGGCAGCGGTGAGGGCGAAGGTGCTCAGCCAGCCCGGGAGTGGAGCGGCGGGGGTCGCCGCCTGGGCGGGGTCTCGGTCCAGGTGCTGCTCGATCAGCCAATCCTGCAGCGCGTGCACCATCCGGCCTGGCAGCTCGGCAAGGGCCGCCTGGTCATGGGCGGTCAGTTTCATCCCCGCCCTGGTCAGCAGTGTCCCGGCGTCGAGCCCAGCGGGGTCGGCTTCGGCGGTGAAGCCGAGGTTCGCGGATGCGTCCAGGCCGGTGATGGTCAGGTCGAGCCGGGAATCGCCGCGCATCACCGTCCAGCGTTCGGTCTCGCGGTCCACTGGCAGGACGTCCTGGTAGAGGTGGATCTCCAGGAGGTCGTGCATGCGGCAGCCATCGATGCTGAGCACCCGCTCCTTGACCTGGAAGCCGGCCTGCTGGGCGAGCGATCCGGGCGCCACGGCGGTGATGATCGCGGCTGCCGCATGGCTGTCGTTGCCGGGTGCCGGCTCCCAGAACACCATTGGCCGGTCGACCTCGCCGGCGCGCAGGTGGTTCTGGGAGATGGCGGCATTGGCGATGGCGATCTGGGCCGGCGAGGCTGCCGGAGGTGCGACCTGCACCGCTGGTGCGCCCGGCTGCGGAGGGGTGGGCGGGCCAGGTACCGCCGGCACAGGAGCGGGAGCATCCGCCGCCCCGGCTGGCAGGGCGAGAGCGAGGGCGAGCAGGAGTCCGGATGCCATGCCGGATGGGCGGCGAAACGGACGGGAGGCTGCAATGACCGGTGGCATCCCGGCATGCATGCCGGCCCGCCCGACCGGGAAGAGGGTCGCCATGAGAGAACGTACGTGGCGATGGCGAGGACGTTGGCGCGCTCCACCCATGCGCATCAGGGTGGGGTGGACGCCGGCCCCGGCCGGGCGCCCTGGCGGCCAGGTGGCTATGCCTTGAAACGGCACGAGCCCGGCCATGGGGCCGGGCTCGTGTCCTGATCGCAGAACCGACGCTTCAGTAGACGGCGCCGGCGATCGGCGTCTCGTCATCCTTGAGATCGGTGATCATGGCTTCGACGGTCAGCATCAAGCCGGCGATCGAGGCCGCGTTCTGCAAGGCCACGCGGGTGACCTTGGCGGGGTCGACGACCCCGGCCTTGACCAGATCCTGGTACTCGCCGGTGCGGGCATTGTAGCCCTCGTTCTGCTTGCGCGAGAGGATCTCGGCAACCACGACGGCACCATTCTGACCGGCGTTCTCGGCGATCTGATGCGCCGGGGCGCTGACCGCACGCAGCACGATCTCGACGCCGAGGCGCTGATCGCCTTCGACGGTCTTGGCGAGCGCCTCGATGGCGCTACGGGAGCGCAGCAGGGCCACGCCGCCGCCGGGGACGATGCCTTCCTCGAC
>PLEW01000105.1 GCA_003136555.1 Planctomycetota bacterium
TCGTCATGACCGGGCGGTGCTTTCTTGTGGTGCGACCTGCACGGCGCTGAGGACCGTACGCGCGCAGATCTGGAGATCGGACATGATCGCAGCCACGATCGGGGGATGCCCTTTTACATTTAAGTAACTGCTAAATAATTGTGATCGAGGATACTGGCCATGCAGCGAGTGGTCGCTTTCAATAACATCTCCCTGGACGGGTATTTTGTCGACCGTCACGGCAGCATGAGCTGGGCCAAGGACGCGGCGGACGACGAATTCAGGGCCTTCACGCGGGAGAATGCGCGCGGTGCCGGAACGCTCGTCTTCGGCCGGCTCACCTATGAGCTCATGGCCTCCTTCTGGCCGACTCCCGAGGCAGCGAAGCTGCTTCCGGAGGTCGCCAAGCGCATGAACGAGGCGCCCAAGCTGGTCTTCTCCCGCACCCTCGCCGCGGCGACGTGGAATCGCACCACCCTCATCGCCGGCGACCCGGTCGCCTCAATCAGCTCGCTCAAGCGCGGTGACGGCGCCGGCCTGGTCATCCTCGGCAGCGGCACGATCATCGCGCAGCTGGCAGAGCATGGCCTGATCGACGAGTACCAATTCGTCGTCAACCCCATCGCCCTGGGTGCGGGCAGGACCGCCTTCGCTGGCATCCCGCAGCCGCTCCCGCTGAGGCTGATACGCTCGCGGACATTCACCAACGGGATGACCCTGCTGTGCTACCAGTCGCGCTAGGAGGACACCACGACGGACCGTACGCCGAATGAAGCACGCCTGGGACAGGTGACGATCGAAGGCGGAGAGGCCACCATCGTCTTGCGCAGGCAGCTCGCCCATGCTCCCGAGCGGGTCTTCGCCTCCATAACCAGTCCAGACGAGCTCAGCCAGTGGCTGATGTGCTCGTCGGCCTCGATCGAGGTCAGGCTCGGCGGCCGCGTCGAGTTGGTATCGGGTCCGGCGCAGTTCCACGTCACCGGCGTAGTGCTGGAGTGGGATCCGCCGCGCGCCTACGCCCACGAATGGAACGTCGCTCCGGTCCAGCACATGCCCCGAGGGGAGCGCGCGATCTTCCGCTATGAATTGGCGCCGCAGCACGGCGGCACCCTGCTGACCGTGACCTATCGGCGCCCCCCCCAGACGGCACGGGGCTTCGCTCCAGGCACGCATGTCCTGCTCGATCGTCTCGAGGCGCAGCTGGGCGCAGGCGAACTGCCGGCATGGGGGCCAGGGTTCGAGAGGGTCCGCGCCCTCTACCCGTCCTGGACAGCGTGAGGCATGCGGCCGCGCCAGGAGCATGACGTCTTCCATGCCATCGCACATCCCGCGCGGCGCACCATCCTCGGCATGCTGAGGCAGGGGGAGCGCCAGGCCGGCGAGCTGGCCGAACCCTTCGGCAAGTCCTTCTCCGCCATCTCGCAGCACCTCAGGATACTCAAGGATGCCGAACTGGTGTGCGAGACCCGCGTAGGCCGCCGGCGCATCTACCGCATCAGCTCGCAACCGCTCCGGGAGGTCTGGAGCTGGGCCGAGGAATTCCAGGGTCTGTGGAATGCCAACCTGGATGTCCTGGAGCGGCACCTGGACCGCCCGGCAGGGCCTGTCGGGCGCCGGACGTGACTCCCCGCCGCTGGCGCCAGCCGTACGCCACGTCGGTGCACCTCCTTGCATTTCCCGCCATCCGCGAAACCTGGACGCCGAGCGGGGGCCTCCATGATCGATTCACCAAGGCGTAGCAGCGATCCGCACAATCGCGATGCGACCGGTGTCCTCCCGCGGCGGGAGGCCGGACGTGCGACTCCGATGCGACCCTACGACGTCGAACGTGCCACCGCCGTCGCGCTCGCAGGCGCGGTGCGCTGACCAGTGGCCCTCTCCGATCAGCAGGCTGCCGCCGCCTTCGCCGCCGTGGCACGCCGCTACTGCCGTTGGGCGGATGCGCCACCGGGCGAGCCGCGCACCGAGATCCTCCTGGCGCGCGATCTCCTGGCGACCCTGCAGTCGAGCTGCCTGCTCCTGAGCGAAGCGGCAATCGGAGGAGATCACGAGACGGTCGCCGTTCCCCAGAGCCACTGGGAGGCGGTGCGGAGCCGCTTCTCCATCTTGCCGATCGATGAGTACTGGGAGGTCTACGACCCGTTCAGCGATGAGGACCCGGTGATCGTCAGCATCCGGGACAGCCTCGCCGACATCGACCGCGACCTGCGGCAGGGCCTGGACCTCTTCGATGCGGGCAAGGTCGGCGAGGCGGCCTGGCATTGGCGCGTCCTGCACGGGGTGCATTGGGGTCGGCAGCTGCTCGGTGCGCAGCGGGCGATCCATGCCTGGCTGAGCCGGCACGAGTAGCGGCGACTCGGGCGATGTGCTTGCCCGCCTGGCGCCGGGCGCGATGGTGCGACGCTCATGCCGCTGCCAGCAGTCATCCTCAACCGTCATGTCCCCCATCGCATCCTGCACGGTCACCTGTGGGTCTACGCCACCGAAGTCACGCGGATGGAGGGCACACCCGCCCCCGGCGACCTGGTGGAGGTGCGCGATGGTGCAGGCACGGCGCTGGGCTGGGGCTTCTACAATGCGGCCTCCAAGATCGTGGTGCGGCTGCTGACCAGGACCGCCTGCGCCATCGATCCGGACTTCTTCAAGGCCCGCCTGCAGCAGGCGATCCGCTATCGCGAGCGTGTGCTCCCCGGCCGTCCGGCGCGGCGCCTGGTCAACAGCGAGGGCGATCTGCTGCCAGGCCTGATCGTCGACCAGTACGGGGATGTGCTGGTGGTCCAGGCGACCACGGCGGGCATGGACCGGCTGCTGCCGATGTGGGTCGATCTGCTGCTCGAGGCCTGCCACCCGCGCGCGATCCTCGAGCGCAACGATGTGCCGGTACGCGCCTTCGAGGGCCTGCCCCTGCGCGTCGGCGTGCTGCATGGCGTGCAGCCGGCGCTCCAGCGCTTGACCATCGGAGCGCTCGCCTTCCCCTGCGACCCAACCGATGCCCATAAGACCGGTGTCTACCTCGACCAGCAGTGCAATTGGGAGGCAGTCGCCGCCTACGCCGCACCGGGTGCCCGGGTGCTGGACGCCTTCTGCCATCTGGGCGGCTTCGGTCTGCATGCCCTGCGCGCTGGCGCTGGGCACGCCGTCCTGCTGGACAGCAGCGCCCAGGCCCTCGCCGGCGCGCGGCAGGCCGCAGAGTGGGCCGGGCAGCAGGAGCGCATCACCTGCGTCGAGGACAACGCCTTCGGCTACCTCAAGAGCAGCGACGGCGCCGGCGAGCGCTTCGATCTGATCATCCTCGATCCGCCGACCTTCACCCGCACCCGGGCAGCGGTCGCGCAGGCCATGCGCGGCTACAAGGAGATCCACCTGCGGGCGCTCAAGATGCTCAGGCCGGGCGGCGTGCTCGCCACCTTCAGCTGCTCGCACCACATCACCTCCCAGGGCTTCCTCGAGATGATCACCGATGCCGCCGGCGATGCCCGGCGCGCCCTTCGCCGGGAGCGGTTGCTGGGGGCCAGCCCCGACCATCCGGTCCTGGCCGCTATTCCCGAGACGGAGTACCTCAAGGGCGCCGTGTTCACCGTCCTGGATGGCTGACGAGCTGCGCCGGTACCGCACAGGCGTCCGGCAGCCCTGCCGCAGCCAGGCTGAGGGGGGGCGGGGACGCTCGGCCGGCTGCCTGGACTGAGACCCGGGTCCAACACTCGACAATGAGCTGATCCGCAGCCTTATGGGCGGGTACCAGGCGCCTGTCGCATGGACGGGTGCCAAGAGCGGAAAATAATGCACAGCCAGAGTGCCCAGGACGCCTGCGCCTGCCTTATGGCTGCTCCCGTCAAGGCCTGACCAGATTCGGCCGCGCTCGACTCCCGAGTTCCGGCTGTGCGGGGGGGATTATGGACGCCTCACCGTGCTGTCAATTGAACGAGCACCGACAATGGCTTACAGCCAAGACGGGGAGGAATCGACAATGACACACGATGCCCGCTCGGGAGCGGGTGGGATTGTGGCTGGTGGGGCGTTTTCTAGGCTGACAGGGATGTTCCGCCCGCTTCACCTTCTCGCCCTGGCCATCGGCCTGGTGCTCACGGCCGGCTGTTGCCGCGAACGTGATGCCACCATCGATGACCTCGAGCGCTTCAAGGTGAAGGCCAAGTGGGAGCAGGAGGCCCTGGTCCTCGATATCCATCGCTTCGCCGTCTCCAACGCCTTGATCGCAGCCGACTTGCCGATGGACGTCGGTCGCTTCCTCGAATGGCGCAAGCGCGAGTGGTGGCGCTTCGAGCGCGAATTCGCCTGGGAGATCACCTACGACTGGGGCAACGTCCAGCGCCTGACCTTCGACATCGCGCGCTACTACGGCTACCAGATCCAGAACTTCCCGCGAGCGGAGCAGGACATCTTCAACTTCTTCGCCAGGGCCGACGTCGAGTGGCGAAACCTGGTCGAGGACGTCACCATCTACCTCGAATTCAAGCACCGCGAGCTGATCCCGCTGACCGCGGAGCTCAGGGCCTTCTACAACCATGCCGGGTGGGAGATGGCCAACCTGGAAGTCGATGTCATGGGCTTCCTCGAGTGGCGTAACCGAGAGTACAACAAGCTCATCCGCGACGGTCGCGACTTCTTTGCCGCCGAAATGGAGGATTGGGACAAGGTGATCTTCGACTGGGAGCGCTTCCGTGCCCAGATCCTGATCGAACAGCGGCTGCTGTTGGTCGATTTCAGGTCGTTCTGGTCCTATGAGAAAGCGACCGTTCCGCGCCTGATCGACGATGTGTGGCGTTTCACCCAATGGCGAGAACGGGAATGGGACAAGATGCGTGCCGACATCGTCCGCTTCGGCGAACATGGCCGCTGGGAGCTCGATGGGCTGACCGCCGACATCAGGCGCTACAAGCAGGAGCAGCTTGACGTCATCCCCAAGCTGATGCTCGATGTCGACCGTTTTTTCGAGGTCTACGAGCGCGAAGTGCGGCCGCTCGACGAGGACGTCAAGCGCTTCTGGCGCCGCAATATCGCGCTCAAGCGACTGCTGATGCGGGATCTGCGCGGTTTCTATATGCACAGTGAGCAGGAGGCAGCTGAATTGGAGGCGGATTTCCGCCGCTTCATCGATTACAGCTCGGTGGAGTGGGCGCGCCTGAAGATCGCCGTCCGCCGTTTCGCCACCTGCGACCACGATCCGGTCTTCGGCGATGGGACCATGCCGTCGACCTTCGA